>NZ_VOZY01000006.1:0-251700 GCF_013419525.1 Acinetobacter sp. YH12076
AAGAAGAATTGGGGTTGAGCATGTATTTGGTAGTTTAAAAACTTTCAAAATCCTTGCCGAGCGATATCGTAATCGAGGAAAAAGACTGGGCTTAAGATTCAATTTAATTGCGGGAATCTATAATTTAAAGCTGAGCAAAAAATGAATTATGAAAGAAGTCTATTATTCAAGATGAAATTCTTAAACAGGACTTAAAAGTAAAATATAAAGACTGGCTATCTCCCAGAGATGATGGTTTATAAAAAACCGCCTCACGGCGGTTTCTATATTTCAAATATTACATCTGCAACGCATAACCCAAAACTAAAAACACCAACTGCAAACACACCACTGCACCAAAAAGCTTCCAGCCCTTTTTACGCAGCGCAGATTTATCCACTGCCGAATATTCTGCTGTTTTAATCATGTCATCACCTCATCATGAGTGTTGATACTGAACTCGTTTAGTTATCCATCTTTCTTTTATCTTGCTGTCTTTTATCTTGCTTAGTTATTGTGCATAAATTACACACTAGCATGTTTCCACAAATATAAAAGCAAAATCTAAACCAAGTTCACTGGGAGAAATAAAAATTTAAAACCAACAAAAAACCACCCGCAGGTGGTTAAAAATCGAAAGCGATTATATGTGTAAAAACAAGCATTCACAATAATTAATATATCTTTTGGTAAATTTAACCATAAAAAAAGCCACCCGAAGGCGGCTCTTTTCTATGATTCATCTATCTAAGATTAACCAATAAATTTACGTGCATTACGGAACATACGTAACCAAGCACCGTCTTGATCCCAATCTTCTGGTTTCCAAGAATGCTGAATCGCGCGGAAGTTACGTTCAGGGTGCGGCATCATAATTGTTGCACGACCGTCTTTAGACGTTACACCTGAAATCGCTTCTGGTGAACCGTTCGGGTTCATTGGATAATGCTGCGTTGGGTTGCCTTGGCTATCAACATAACGCAAAATCACTTGGTCATTTGCATTTAAAGAAGCCAAGTTTTCTGCCGAAGTCACAACACGGCCTTCACCATGCGCAACTGCGATTGGAAGAATCGAACCTTCCATACCTTCTAACAATACAGAGTTAGATTTTTCAACGCGTACGTTTACAGCACGAGCTTCAAACATCTCTGAAGTATTGCGGTGGAAACGAGGCCAAGCTTCTGCACCTGGAATTAATGGTGCAAGCTGAGACAGCATTTGACAGCCGTTACAAATACCTAGGGAGAATGTTTCGTCACGGTTAAAGAATTTCTCAAATTGGTCCCGAAGTTTAGGATTGAACAATACAGATTTAGCCCAACCGCCGCCTGCGCCCAATACGTCACCGTAAGAGAAACCGCCACATGCCACTAAGCCTTCAAAGTCATCAAGACTGATACGGCCAGCAAGCAAGTCGCTCATGTGTACGTCTACAGTGTTGAAGCCGACTTTATCGAATGCAGCAGCCATTTCTACATGACCGTTTACACCTTGTTCACGCAGAATCACCATGTTTGGACGGCGTTCATTGATGTACGGTGCTTCGATAGGCTCGTTCAAATCAAATGTTGGTTTTGCAATTAAACCTGCATGTGATTTGTCAGCGATTAACGCATATTCTTGATCCGCAGTTTCTACGTTGTCACGTAAACGTTGGATTTGATAAGACACTTCAGTCCATGCTTGTTGCAAGTCTGCACGCTCAAATACAAGACCATTTACAGACAATTGATCTGTACTGTTCACTGTACCAACCACTGCAATCGCATCTTTTAAGCTAGATGCTGCAACTTCAGCTTCAAGTGTTGCCCAATCTGCTTTCGAAATTTGCAATACTGCACCAATTTCTTCTGCAAATAATGATTCAACAGATTGATCTTCAAGTGCTACACCTAGGCGTGAAGCGAACATCATTTCTGCAACAGTTGCCAATAGACCGCCATCACCGATGTCATGGTAAGCCTTGATTAGACCACGGTTGTTCCAATCTTGAACCAACGCAAAGAATGCTTTGAAGTCATCGAAGCTGTCTACGTCAGGTGTTACAGAACCAATTGCTTTATAAACCTGAGCAAGGATCGAACCGCCTAGACGGAACTGACCTTTAGAAAGATCGATACGTACAAGTACAGACTCGATATTTTTAAGTTCAGGTGTCAATGTTTTGCGAACATCCGTCACAGGTGCAAATGCTGTGATCACGCCTGACATTGGTGAAGTGACAGATTTATCGATGCCTTCGTCATTCCAAGTGGTACGCATAGACAATGAGTCTTTACCAACAGGAATTGCGATACCTAGTGCAGGACACATTTCCATACCGATGGCTTTAACGCCTTCGAATAGCGCTTGGTCTTCACCTTGTTGACCTGCAGCAGCCATCCAGTTTGCAGACAATTTAATGTCACTGATCTGGTCGATTTTTGCAGACATGATGTTTGAAATTGATTCTGCTACAGATAAACGTGCAGAAGCAGCAGGATTCAACAACGCAACTGGTGGACGCTCACCCATTGCCATCGCTTCACCTGTATAACCAACAAGGCTAGTCGTTGTTACTGCAGCATCCGCTACAGGCACTTGCCACTTACCGACGAACTGATCACGTGCAACCATACCTGTAATCGAACGGTCACCAATGGTGATGAGGAACGATTTAGATGCAACAGTTGGATTCTTAAGAACGCGGTAAATCGCATCTTTCAAATCTGTTACTGTTTCAGCAGTGAAGTCATCGCCTTTACGTTCAATAGTTTCGTATGAACGGCTCATGCGTGGTGTACCACCAAGCATCACTTGCATTGGCATATCCACAGCTTTGTTTTCAAACAATGGATCTTCAACGGTTAAATGGCGCGCTTCAGTCGCTTCACCCAATACCGCAAACGGACAACGCTCACGTGCACACAGTGATTCAAAGAGTTCTAAAGATGATGGACGGATCGCCAAAACATAACGTTCTTGCGCTTCATTCGACCAGATCTCCATCGGAGACATGCCTTTTTCAAGCGATGGAATTTTACGCAGATCAAGTACCGCCCCTAACTCGTGATCGTTCACAAGTTCAGGCATTGCATTTGAGATACCGCCCGCGCCTACGTCATGTACAGACACGATTGGGTTATGATCTTCCATGCGCCAGCACGCATCAATCACTTCTTGGCAACGGCGTTCCATTTCTGGGTTTTCACGCTGTACAGATGCGAAGTCTAGGTTTTCACCCAACTTACCGCTGTCTACAGAAGACGCTGCACCGCCACCTAAGCCGATGAGCATTGCAGGACCACCCAGTACGATGAGTAAATCGCCTGGTTGAATCGCATCTTTTTCTACATGATCAGGACGGATGTTACCGTAACCACCGGCAATCATAATTGGCTTATGGAAGCCTTTTACATCGCCATTGACATTTTGTTCAAATGTACGGAAGTAACCATTTAAAGCAGGACGACCAAATTCGTTGTTAAAGGCTGCACCGCCCAATGGGCCTTCAATCATAATTTGAAGTGGAGATGCCATACGAGATGGTTTGCCGTAGTTTTCTTCCCAAGGCTGTTCAAAGCCTGGAATATTCAAGTTAGATACGGTAAAACCTGTTAAACCTGCTTTTGGCTTACCACCACGACCTGTTGCGCCTTCGTCACGGATTTCACCGCCCGAACCTGTTGCTGCACCAGCAAATGGTGCAATCGCTGTCGGATGGTTATGGGTTTCCACTTTCATAAGAATGTGAGCAGCTTGGCTCTTATACTTATAAACATGGTGACCTGTTTCAGCATCTTGCTTTGGATAGAAGCGTTGTGTGTCAAAACCAACAATTACAGAAGCGTTGTCTTTATATGCCGACAATACATCTGTAGGTGACTCTTTATAGGTGTTTTTAATCATTTGGAACAATGACAATGGTTGAACTTCACCATCAATTGTCCATTCAGAACCGAAGATTTTGTGACGGCAATGCTCTGAGTTCGCTTGAGCAAACATCATCAATTCGATGTCATGCGGGTTGCGACCCATTTTTGTGAATGCATCGGTTAAATAATCGATTTCTTCATCAGAAAGCGCAAAACCAAATTCAGAGTTAGCTTTCACCAACGCTTCTTTACCTTGACCCAAAATATCAATTGAATTTAAAGGCTTTGGTTCAGTTTCAGAGAAAAGTGCCGCAGCATCTTCAATAGCATTGAAAACGCTTTCAGTCATGCGATCATGTAATGCTAGTTTTACTTCATCAGAAACAGCATTTACACCCTTCAAAGTAAACAAAACACCGCGTTCAAGGCGATGAACCGGTGTATTACAATTGGCAAAAATGTCTGTTGCCTTAGACGACCACGGAGAGATGGTTCCAACACGTGGCGTCACTAAAATTTGGACTTCGTCACTTGCTGCTTGGTGCAATTCAAAAGATTGACCATCGTTGAGAAGCTGTAAAGCGGATTGCTGTTGTTGCTCGTTGAGCGCTTGGTCAAAAAGGTAAACCCATTGACTTTCAATTGATTGAACAGAACTAATTGACGTTAAACGTGATAATAGTTGAGTTTTCTTAAATGAAGAATGTGCAGGTGCACCGGCAACGATAAACATGCTGATTTTGGCTCCACGGGATGATCGAAAAGACCATGCCACAATGTGACTTGAGAGAGCGCATATTCTACTGTGTATTAGTTAAATCAGCTAGATGTGAAAGTGAAATTGTAGTGCTTATATCGGCAACTTTAGGCAATAATGCTTTTATTTTTAAATAATAAAATTGAATTTAGTCGCACAGATTAACACAAAATTATCTGATTTTTTCATTTCATCCTAAGAATAATATTCAAACTATAAAAATGTTTTATTTTTCAACAACAACTCACTTTTTAATCAAGCGTTCAAACCATATTTGAAAATGAATTTCAGGTCTAAATTTGTGAGATTTAAACCTGAAATTCATAAAGACTAAAATCAATTCACATTTGAAATTGAAACATTTTATTTATTCAAATCTGACAATAGATGTTGAATAACATTAAGGGCTAAGTTCAGTGAGTTTACATCTACACCATCAATCGTATCGCAAGCCTTGTGGTAGCACGGTGCAAATTCGAGTTCATCACCTTTCATTTGCTCATTAAATAAAATTAGTGAAGTAACGGGAACTTTCCCTAAAAATGGCAAAGTATCGCTTGCTGTTAAAGTCGTTACATCATCTTTAATCTGCATATTATTGGTTTTAAAATATTGACGCATACTTTGTTCTAATGCAGCATCCTGCGGGTGCTTAGGTAATTGACTCATGCTGTCTAAAATTGGCTGATAATCACTTTGTGCAAGTCCATTGGCTTTAAACTGTGCCGCCATTTCTCCAATTGATGAATGGTCACCATCGGCAATCATGATATTCGGATTCTTTGTTCCCACCATATCAACATTGATATAGGCTTGAATGCCTTGAAGCTGTTTCTCACTGAGTGATTTCACAAAAGCTTGTGAACCTGCAATACCAACCTCTTCCGAATCCCAAAAGGCAAGATATAGTGTGTGTTTAGGTTTTACCTTTTGCTTCGCATAGTCTTGTAATAATGCTAACAATACTGCAACGCCTGAAGCATTATCATTAATCCCAGGCCCCATTTTCACCGAATCATAGTGTGCGCCGACTATCACAGCGGTATCTTTGTATTGTCCTTCAATCTCAATCACAATATTTTGCCCAACGGTCTTTTCTCGATTTTCAAATGGCAACATTTGCGCGTGCAAGCCTGCTTTCTTGGCTTGTTCAAGAATATATTGTGCAGAAGCCAATCCACCTGCTGTACCTACTGCACGATTGCCACCATTTTGTTCCGCAATTTCTTCAAATGTTTGTAAATGATGCATCATGCTATTTTCTGATGCAGCAACATTTTGGTTTGGCTGCACTTTCGTTATATTTTTTTCTGTGTTGAAACTTGTACAACCTGACAAAAAAAATGTCACGCCCAAACTTAGTGCAGTCAACGTAGGAAGAAATTGTTTTCTATACATTTAAATTATTCTCATTAAAAATTAAAAAATGGGATAAAAGGTAAAATTTGCCCATCTATACTAACAGCCCATTTTTAAATTTCTGTTTTGTTTTGCATTTCATTAAGGCAAATCACTCATACATCTTTTAAGACAAGTTGTGTCGTCCCACACTAGTGCTTTTCTGCTAAGTTTGGCATTATTCAATTCAAGTAATAATTGAATAATGATAAATGACTCAAATGCGTTGGCTTGAACTTCTTTCTACAGTTCGTATTGGTAGCAATAAACACAGTTCTGAACAGGCACGTAGCCCCTTCCACAAAGACTACGACCGCATTATTTTTTCGCAAAGCTTTCGACAATTAAACCGCAAGACCCAAGTCCATCCCCTCACCCAACACGATGGTATTCATACTCGCCTGACTCACTCTTTAGAAGTGTCTTGTATTGGACGTTCATTGGGGATGCTGGCGGCTGAAAAAATTAAAGATGAACTCCCGATGTGGATTTCACCTGCCGATGTCGGTGCAATTATTCAAGCTGCGTGCTTGGCACACGATATTGGTAATCCACCTTTTGGCCATGCAGGCGAATATGCCATTCGAGAATGGTTTGATGACGCATCGCATACCAACTTTTTACAGGACTTAAGCCCTGAAGAAGAAGCCGATGTGCGTCAGTTTGAAGGTAATGCACAAGGCTTACGTTTACTGACTAAAATTGACTATCACCCGAATGATGGTGGTATGCGTTTAACCTATGCAACTTTAGGTGCATATTTAAAATACCCGTGGCTTTCAAAAACCATTGCATCGCAAGGCAATAAACCTGCAAGCCAACGAGCAAAGTTTGGTTGTTATCAAGCAGAAAAAGAAATCTTGCAGCAAATTGCAGAACAATTGGGTTTAATTCAACTGGGCGAATATCACTACTGTCGTCATCCGTTGACCTATTTGCTTGAAGCCGCAGATGATATTTGTTATGCCCTGATTGATTTGGAAGATGGCATTATTCTCAATATGTTGAGTTATAATGAAGTTGAGCCAATTTTCCTTGACCTGATTGGTGATTATGGTATTCCTGCCGAACTTGCAATGACGGATACCACATGGCAGCAGAAAATTGCCGCTTTGCGTGGCCGTGTGATGAAGCGTTTGGTTGAAGAAGTAACTACAGCTTTTGCACGTCATCATAATGAAATTTTGTCTGGCCAACTTAAAGGCAGTTTATTGCAATATTGCAGTGAAGATATTGAAATCGGGATTAACCGTGCCAAAGAACTGGCTCGTGATAAAATCTTTGAACATCCGCATAAGGCAGGTTTGGAAATTATTGCACACCAAAGTTTGCAAAATATTTTGGATGCCTTTATTCCACTGACCACGCCCAATAAAACTTTGAGCTTTAAAGAGCAACGATTGATGTCTATCTTACATCGTTCAGGAGCACATTTTGGTATGTCGCATTATGACAATATTATGCAAGTACTCGATATCATCTCTAAGTTTTCAGACCATCAAGCCTATAATTTAGCGCAAGAGTTACAAGGGAATAAAGTTGGTTTCTTTTAAACCATTAAAAATATCGAAGGCTAGCAATTCACTATCCTTCACGCTAATCTCACAACAAACTTGAACATGTGGGGAATGCCCACAGTGAACTTAAATATAGTCTGAACTTAAATATAGTGAATAAATGACATGATCGGATGTTTAATTGGTGAAGTGCTGGCATTGGAAGCACCAACAGTATTACTCAATGTAAATGGTGTGGGCTACGAGATTGACACCCCACTTTCTACATTTTGCCAACTACAAAAAGGTCAAAAAATTACCCTATGGACACATCTGGCTGTTCGTGAAGATGCACAACTGCTGTATGGATTTAGCAATGCTCAAGAAAAACTGCTTTTTCGCACACTATTAAAAGTCAACGGCGTAGGCCCTAAAATGGCACTGGGCATTTTATCAACATTAAGTGTTGAAATGCTGATTCACACGGTTGAACATGAAGATGTAAACACTTTAGTCAAAGTTCCGGGTGTAGGCAAAAAGACCGCTGAACGCCTCATGATTGAGTTACGTGATCGCTTTAAAGCCATGGCTTCAGGGACTGCACCAAGCAATTCAACTGTTGAACAAATTCAATTTACAGGCAACTCTGCTGTGGCTGAAGCTGAAGCGGCATTGCAATCATTAGGTTACAAACCAATTGAAGCACAAAAATTAGTGAATGCTGCCAAAGGTGACTTTACTGAAGCCAGCGATATTATCCGTGCAGCACTTAAGTCGATGAATAAATAATTCAAATAGACATACCAATACACCTAAATTGGATACACGAAGGCGACATGGATGTCGCCATGTTGGATTGGGATATAAGGATATATCCTCAATCCAACACAAGATTTTTGTTACTTTTGATCTTTCAAAAGTAAAGCAATGCCTACACAATGGCACCTAAACACAAATCACAACTTGAGGCTGTGCCTCGAAAGTTCAGCCAGAGATTGATTTAATTATATGCAAGACCGTCTTATCAGTGGTTCAGAAAAACCCGAAGACCACTTCGACCGTGCCATTCGCCCAACTTCCCTTGATGACTACATCGGGCAGCCTGTCGTCCGTGAACAAATGGAAATCTTTATTGGTGCTGCACGTGGCCGTGAAGAAGCGCTGGATCACACCTTAATTTTTGGCCCTCCGGGTTTAGGTAAAACCACACTAGCCAATATTATTGCCCGTGAAATGGGTGGCAACTTAAAATCGACATCAGGCCCCGTCCTTGAGCGTGCAGGCGATTTGGCTGCAATGCTGACCAACCTTGAAGAAGGTGATGTTTTATTTATTGATGAGATCCATCGTCTTTCACCTGTCATCGAGGAAATTCTCTATCCAGCGATGGAGGATTACCAACTGGATATCATGATTGGTGAAGGCCCTGCTGCCCGTTCGATCAAACTGGATTTACCACCTTTTACCCTTGTGGCAGCGACGACTCGTGCAGGCCTACTGACCTCTCCTTTACGTGACCGTTTCGGTATCGTACAACGTTTAGAGTTTTATTCTGTCAAAGACTTAACGCATATTGTGACTCGTTCAGCCAACTTAATGGATGTACCGATTACTGAAGATGGCGCACTGGAAGTTGCACGTCGTGCACGTGGTACGCCACGTATTGCCAACCGTTTATTACGCCGTGTTCGAGATTATGCCCAAGTCAAAGGTACAGGCGAAGTGACCCAAGAAATGGCGCAACGTGCTTTAGATATGTTGAATGTGGATAAAGATGGTTTAGACACTTTAGACCGTCGTTATCTTTCAATGTTATTAGAACGTTTTGACGGCGGCCCTGCAGGTGTTGAAGCTTTGGCTGCAGCTATGGCAGAAGACTCAGGGACGCTAGAAGATGTGATCGAGCCTTACCTCATTCAGCAAGGTTATGTCATGCGTACTGCACGTGGACGTATTGCCACCAATATGGCTTATTTACAGTTTGGGATGACACCACCAGAGCCGAAAGATAAATAGACGATTATTCACTGAACGACTTCAGGGAGTTAAATTCTCCCTGAATGTTTATTTAAATTTTTAAATAAATTCAATCCACTACAAACAGCAAACTAAAATGATAAATCTTGAGAATAGAATAATTAACAAAATTAATAGCGAATACATTCAAAACCTTCCATTAGACAGTGCCATTGAAAACATTCCCAGAGAACAACCCATCAGTTCATTTAGCCCTAAACAAATGAGTGATTTTGAAAGCTTATTCCACACCGAATACAATTATTTTATCACTGTCGAATGTGAAAACATTCTTAGCAAAGAAACCATAGAAGTAAGTGAAGATAATATCTTAACTATTAAACAATCGCCTTCTGCATATCGTATAAAAAACCTGAGCTTCAACTATACTTCTGCCCTCATTTTTATTGGGACGTACTATCACGACGACGTACAAGCTTTGGTCAAGGAAAACTTTAAGCCAGCAAAAATTAATACATTTTATTTCAGCCTCTCATTCTTTGCTTTAGTCATACTCGTTTATGTGTTTTTCTGGATAGATCTAGCTAATAAACTTTTACTTATGTTAGTTATTGGCCTTGGCTTTTGCTGCTTAACGTATATGTATGAATCTTTAAAGGCATTACTCCCAAAGCAACAGAAAAAGAAAATGGAAGAAACTCACTTTCATATTGCGGGATATTTAGCAGCTCATCTACAGGATTTTGTCGATGCAAAATTTAAATTAGATGAACAAACAAATTAAAAGTAGTCTCTTTTTTAACCAATAATGACAACTACGAAAGTTAAAGATTTACGTGAGTTGAAACCTTGTGCCATTGGACTGATGACTCACGGTGCTAAACTGCCCGTCATTGAAGCACTTGACGAATCATTGAATTATCGCCATTTTTAAATGCTCTAATTCTATGCTGAAGTGCAGAACAATATTTTTCAGATTTTATAAAGACGGAACACTCTCATGGCGAATAAATTCGAATTCAACATTCGTGTATATATTGAAGATACAGATGCAGGTGGCATTGTTTACCACGCAAATCATATTCGCTTTATGGAACGTACCCGCACAGAATGGCTGCGCGCTTCAGGTGTAGACCATTATTGGCATCAAAAAGATTACAACTTTGTCGTTCATAAAATTAATGTGAAATATTCACGTCCTATATTAATGGATGACCTGATTACTGTTACAGCAAGTGTAGTTTCGTGTAAGGCTACGTCATTTGTGTTGCAACAAAATATTTATCGTGGTGATATTATGCTGGCATCAGGTGAGGTAGAATTGGCATGTATCAGTGCAGAGATGAAACCCCGTCGCCTTCCTGATGAAATACGTGAACTGATTCTGAAAGAATTGGAACAAGATTAAAAAAATTATTTGGCACATGTAGTAACTATGGCAACTCAACTAGAATCAACACTCAAAGTTTCAGACCTCATCTTACAAGCAAGTCCTGTCGTACAACTGGTAATGCTCCTGCTGCTCTTAGCTTCGTTATTCAGTTGGTATCTGATTGCCAAGTTACACATGACTTATAAAAAAGCGCAGGCCGATGATGAACATTTCCAAAAAATCTTTTGGTCTGGCGCCGAACTCAACACTTTATACAACAATGCTCAGCTCAACTCGAAACGTGTTGGCCTTGAAGATGTCTTCTATCAAGGTTTAGGCGAGTTTTTCAAACTTAAAAAACGTAATGCCAGCGCAGAACAATCCATTGAAGGTACAGAACGTATTCTTCGCGTAGGTTTAAGCCGTGACCAAGGACATTTAGAAAATGGTTTAGGCGCGCTTGCGAGTATTGGATCGGTTGCACCCTATGTTGGTTTATTCGGTACCGTTTGGGGCATTATGAACGCTTTTATTGGTTTGGCAGATGTTGACCAAGTCACCCTTGCTACGGTTGCTCCGGGTATTGCAGAAGCATTGATTGCAACGGCCATTGGTCTTTTTGCGGCAATTCCTGCTGTACTTGCATTTAACCATTTCACAGCCAGAGGTGAAGCCATTTATAACGATCGTGCGCTTTTTGCCGAAGAAATGGTTGCGTTATTACAACGCCAGTCTGTAGGTTCAACTCAGGACAATGACTAATGGCTATTCAACGTTCTGGACGCTTTGAGCGCATCAAAAAACCATTAAAAAGTGACATGAACGTCGTACCTTATATTGATGTCATGTTAGTTCTTTTGGTGATTTTCATGGTCACGGCACCTATGATCACCACAGGTGTCAAAGTCGATTTACCACAGGCAAATGGCACGCCTATGCAAGCGGAAGATCGCCCTGCGATTGTTACACTTGAGGCGGATGGAACGATCAAACTCGAAGATAAAAATCATCAGAATGATGTACTCACACTTGATGAACTAAAATCTGTTTTAACTGCTTCACAAAATGAAGCGAACGAACAGAAAAAGCAAATGAGTGTCCTGATTAACGGCAGTGAATCTCGTCCTTATGGTGAAGTCATGAAACTCATGTCTGCCCTTCAAGATGCAGGTTTAACACAAGTAGGTTTACTGACTGAGCCATTAAAATAATTTATGAAAGATTTCAACAAGCCGCCTTTTAAACAAAAAGCCGTTGCGATTGGTTTCACACTAGGTGTTCATATCGTCGCTGTGGTTGGCTTACTTTATCTTGGCATGAGTAAACCACCTGAGCCCCCTAAAAAAATAACCACTGTTTTGGTAAAACCGGAAGATTTGAAACCTGTAACTCGTGAAGTCACAGAGTTTGATGAAACCGCGCATGAAAATGTAGCTGAACAAATCACGCAAACAGCAGAACCTAGCGTTGAACCAGCACCCGAGATTCCAACGGCTGCACCACCTAAACCAGCAGAACCACCTAAGGCAGATCCACAGGTTGCTGCTCAACAGGCACTCGCTGCGGCAAAAGCACAGCAGCTTGCTGAACAAAAAGCTGCGGACAATGCAAAGCGTGCTCAAGAACAAGCTAAAGCGGCTGAAGCAGCAAAACGTAAAGCAGATGCTACGACGAAAGCCAATGCTGAAGCAGCAAAACGTAAAGCAGATGCTGATGCCAAAGCCAAGGCTGAAAAAATCCGTGCCGATGCTTTAAGAAAAGCAGAAGCTGACAAAGCCAAAGCTGCAGCAACGGCAAAAGCCAATGCAGATGCAAAAGCCAAGGCCAATGCGGATGCTGCAAAACGTAAAGCAGATGCAGACGCGAAAGCTAAAGCCAAAGCGGAAGCTTCAAAACGTAAAGCAGATGCTGATGCGAAAGCCAAGGCCAATGCAGAAGCTGCAAAACGTAAAGCAGATGCTGATGCAAAAGCTAAGGCCAATGCAGAAGCTGCAAAACGTAAAGCAGACGCCGATGCAAAAGCTAAAGTCAATGCGGAAGCTGCAAAACGTAAAGCAAATGCTGATGCCAAAGCTAAGGCCAATGCGGAAGCTGCAAAACGTAAAGCAGATGCTGATGCGAAAGCCAAGGCCAATGCAGAAGCTGCAAAACGTAAAGCAGATGCCGATGCAAAAGCCAAGGCAGATGCAAAGGCTAAAGCCGATGCCGAAGCACGCGAACGTGCAGCCGAAGAAGCCAAAGCTTCATCAGCTAAAAAAGCAGCTGAAGAAGCCGCACAGAAAAAGGCTGAAGCGAAGAAGATTGCATCTACTGCAAAGAAAGATTTTGAAAATAAAATCCGTCGTGCATGGGACACACCTTCTGACTCTGCGGGTAAATCGGCAACTGCTCGGGTGACATTATCAGAAAGTGGTTCAGTCCGATCAGTTATTGTGAACTCTAGTGACCCTGATATGAAAGCCAGTATTGAAGCCGCGGTTCGTGCTGCAGCACCGTACCCAATGCCAAGCGACCCTGATGCTAGACGTGAAGCACAAAGCTTTACCTCTACATTTAGATCTTCAAATTAAGTTTGATAAATCCCTGCATTGATTGCGGGGATTTTTTTATATTTCTTCTGAATATGGCAAACTTTGGAAAATTTATTGATTAGATGGGTTCATTCACTGATTTTTTGAATGAAACAAATTCTATTTGGTCGACACTTTTCATAAAATGACATATATATAAGTTTTACTAGCTCAGCCTAATTAAGAGCTACTTATTTCTTCTAAACATTTGATTCAAAAATTAAATTTCAACTATATAGAATTATCATTTCCAATTCAAAATGTGATGTTGTCTGCACCAATTTTAAGATAAACTTCAGTGAACTCGAATAAAATCTCTGCATTTTTCACAGTGTTATAACAGTTCAGTCATATTTTCATGCTTTTAATAATCCAAAATCATGCCATTATGTGACACAACCTAATACAGACAATAACTCACATTTTTAGAGTAGTTAGCGAATGATGGAAATGACGCGTAAACATCTTCTTTGCTTAGCAATTATGACCGCTTTGAGTCCAGTTTTAATCACTCAAACACATGCACAGCTTCATCTTGAAATCACCAAGGCGCCTGAAGAGGCACCTAAAATTGCGATCGTGCCTTTTAGTAATGACTCAAATATTTATCCTGTGGTTGAAAATGACTTGAACCGCTCAGGTAAATTTACCAGTGCCTCTAAAAACTTACCTGCAACTGCAACAATAAATTCACCTAATGCAGAAGCATGGAAAGCTGCGGGCGTACCCTATGTTGTGACAGGTACATCAAAAACAACTGCAGATGGCTCTTATGAAATTCACTACCAACTGTATGATGTTGAAAAAAAACAATACCTGTTAAATGAACTACTCACTGTACCTGCTTCACGTTACCGTCAAGCAGCGCATATGATCAGTGATGCGATCTATCAAGCTTTAACTGGCATTCCTGGTGACTTCAGCGGCCGTATCGCTTATGTTCTGCGTAATGCAGCAACTCCAGATCAACGCTATACCTTACAAATTGCCGACACAGATGGGGAGCAGCCACGCACCATTTTGACTTCACGTGATCCAATCCTTTCCCCTGCTTGGACACCTGATGCTAAAAAGCTAGCTTATGTTTCTTTTGAAACCAAACGCCCTGCAATTTACATTCAAGACTTAGCAACTGGTAGCCGTGAAAAAGTTGCAAGTTTCCGTGGTTTAAATGGTGCTCCAAGCTTCTCGCCCGATGGTAAAAGCATGTTGTTCACTGCATCTATGCATGGCAACCCTGAAATTTACCAAATGGATTTACAAAGTCGTCAGCTAAAACGGATGACCAATGATACTGCCATCGACACAGAAGCGCGTTATGCCCCTGACGGTAAATCATTTATTTTTACCTCTGACCGTGGTGGCTCTCCACAAATTTATACCTACAACTTAAGTACTGAAAGCGTAAAACGTTTGACTTTCCGTGGCGCTTTCAATGCACGTGGTACGTTAAGTGCTGATGGTAAAAAATTAGCTTTGGTGCATCGTCCTAGCGGTAGTAACTATAAAGTTGCGGTTCAAGACATTGGTTCTGGTGTAACCAATATTTTAACACCAACAAGTTTAGATGAATCCCCAAGCTTCTCTCCAAATGGTCAAATGGTGGTGTATGCAACACGTGAAGCAAACCGTGGTTTGCTCTCGATCATGTCTTTAGATGGTCGTTTCCGCATGAACTTACCAAGTGAACAAGGTGAAGTTCGTGAACCAGCTTGGGCACCGAAATAAACACTGCATGATTTATTCAACAATAACTTTTTAATGAAACATCATAAATAACCGTCATGGAGATCAATATGAAAGCGATGAAACTGATTGCATTACCTGTTTTAGCTACAGCATTAGTAATGACTGGTTGTGCCAGCCGTAAACCTGCAGCAGACGTACAAGCAGGACAAAACCCAAATAGCTCAACCACTGTAAACACTTCTGGTTTAAGTGAAGATGCAGCACTCAATGCACAAAACCTAGCCGGTGCATCATCGAAAGGTGTAACTGAAGCGAATAAAGCATTTTTAGCGAAGCGCGTAGTACACTTTGACTACGATAGTACCGAGCTTAGCAATGAAGATTTACAAACCCTTCAAGCTCATGCACAGTTCCTTGTTGCTAATGCAAACTCACGCGTGGCTTTAACAGGTCACACCGATGAACGTGGTACTCGTGAATACAACATGGCGCTTGGTGAGCGTCGTGCCAAAGCTGTTGAAAGCTTCCTGATTACAACAGGTGTAAGCCCTAACCAGCTTGAAGCAGTCAGCTATGGTAAAGAAATGCCAATCAATGCGGGTCATGATGAAAATGCATGGAAAGAAAACCGCCGTGTAGAAATTAACTACGAAGCTGTTCCTCCACTACTTAAATAAGACTTGAATAAGTCTGAGCTAAAAAAAGCACTCATTGATGAGTGCTTTTTTTATTTATATCGTTTCATTTGCATCGTTCTGTGCTTTTACTAATTTTAGCCCTTTAACTCAGGATAAATTCAGTTAGCAACTTTAGAACTTTAAGAAAATATCCAATGAAAATGCAAGTGAACGACTTTAAAAACGAGATCCTTAGCTTTACCAACTAGAAAATTAGCTTAACAATCCAAATCATTACGCTTCTGCTTCTGGATGTTCAGCATTTTCTTTTTCTGTTTGCATCGACTCAATGAGGTCATGTTTATTGAACTTTTTATACTCTGCTTTTGCTTCGTAACTGCTCCATGCAGCTTTAACAGTATCCGCAGAAATATCGTCTAAATTCAATCCCTCAGTTGCAGTCGGAGTCGCATCAAATTTTTGTGTGGTCATTGTTGTGCTCCCTGTCTTTCGATTTATACATTAGGTTCAACATAGCATGTTATTCAGGACTTGCAAGGGTAAAATCACGACAAATAGTCTAGTTTAATTTTTCTTTTCCTTCGTTCTCATCTAAAATGTTGCACAATCACATTTTTATCATTTTTGATAAATTAATATTTGGAGTTTTCCGGTTATGTCAAATCTCACCCTTTCCCAATTTCTACAACAACAAAGTGGTAATCTTACTCCTGCATTAGCACAAGTTATTGAAACAATTGGTAATACATGCAAAGACATTGACCTTCTATTACAAAAAGGTGCTTTGGCTGGTGTATTGGGTAGCGCGCAACACGAAAACGTTCAAGGTGAAGAACAAAAGAAACTTGATGTCATTTCAAATGATTACCTCATCGATGCATTGAAAGTTCATCCACATGTCGGTGGTTTGGCTTCTGAAGAATTAGATGAATTCACTCCAGCTCAAGAAAATGGCGATTATCTTGTCTTGTTTGACCCATTAGATGGTTCAAGCAACATCGATATCAATATGTGTGTAGGCACAATTTTCTCAATTCTTCCTGCAAAAAATGCGGTAACGCAAGCTGAAGATTTCATGCAAGCGGGTGTTAACCAAGCGGCTGCAGGTTATGTACTGTATGGCCCATCAACAATGATGGCTCTAACTGTCGGTGCTGGCGTAGTCTTCTTTACTTTTGATCCAGAAAGCAAAGAATTCTTATTAACTAAAGATGCGATTGCGGTTGCAGCAGACACTAAAGAATATGCAATTAATGCATCGAACCAACGTCACTGGGAAGAACCTGTAAAACGTTATATCGACGAACTTCTTGCAGGTAAAACTGGCCCGCGTGAAAAAGACTTCAATATGCGTTGGGTCGCATGTATGGTGGGTGATATTCATCGTATTCTTTGCCGTAGCGGTATCTTCATGTATCCATACGACTTCAAAGATCCGAAAAAAGCAGGCCGTCTACGTTTAATGTACGAAGCAAACCCAATGAGTATGTTGATGGAACAAGCTGGCGGTGCTTCCACAACAGGCCGTGTCCGCATTCTAGACATCCAACCAACAGAACTTCATCAACGTGTACCTGTGATTATTGGTTCTAAAAACGAAGTTGACCTAGTTACTTCATACCATAATTAATTTCTTATAACGAGAGTCAGAATTTTTGCTGGCTTTCGTGGATATCTCCCTCATGGCTCTGATTTATCTCGAATCAAAAGACAACCCGAAAATTAAGCACCTCCGTGGCTTAATCGAACAAAATGCCTACCGTAAAAAACAAGGTCAAACTGTTTTGGAAGGCACACACTTGGTGTTGTCATGGTTAGACTCAAAACGTCCAATCAAATCAATTTTCACCACTGAACAAGCGATTAACCATGCCGATTTCGACCGCATTGCGGAACAATATCAAGGTGCGGTGTTCATTCTAAGTGAATCTTTATACAAAGATATCAGTACACTTGGAACATCGATTGCTTGCTTAGCGATTGTGGATTTACCAAGTTCAAGTGAAGCGCTTCACTTCAGTGAAGACACCTTAATTTTAGACAATATTCAAGACCCCGGTAATGTAGGCACCCTACTCCGTTCTGCTGCCGCGGCGGGTATTGAGCAAGTTGTTTGTACCAAAGGCTCTGCATCGCTCTGGTCACCGCGTGTATTACGCGCAGGTATGGGCGCACATTTTTCATTAAATACCTTTGAAAATATTGCCCTTGAAGATATTTTGACGAAATTCAAAATTCCAGTGTATGCAACAAGCTCACATCAGTCTGAAAACCTATATAGCAAAAATTTACGCAAACAATGTGTGTGGATTTTAGGCAATGAAGGTCAAGGTGTTTCTGAGTATGCATTACAACATGCCGAAGCCGTTGCGATTCCTCAACCGGGTGGTCAAGAATCACTAAACGTAGCCATTGCTGGCTCGATCTGTTTTTTTGAAATGGTACGTCAGCGTCAGTAAAATCGTTATTTTATTGTATTTAGCGCTTAAGCCTGAAAAAAATAGACTACACTAGAAAAAATAATAATTCTTTTTGTCAACCTAACCGTTATTTCCATCGTTATTTGTATATGAATATGGAAATAATGGTGGGTATCCGATGACAGGATTTTCCATCTCTATGGATTTAGCACCCAAAAAGTCCGAGACGCAAGACAGCAGTGTTTTAAAAAGCACGGCTGAGTCTCGCCTGAAAAACTTCATGAAT
Source organism: Acinetobacter sp. YH12076 (assembly GCF_013419525.1). NCBI lineage: Bacteria > Pseudomonadati > Pseudomonadota > Gammaproteobacteria > Moraxellales > Moraxellaceae > Acinetobacter > Acinetobacter sp. YH12076. The sequence goes on from NZ_VOZY01000006.1 coordinate 18,440, forward strand.
GAAGTGACGGGGCGTGCTTTAGTAATGATGGAAAGTGCAACGCACGGTCAACATGGCATTGCCATGGACTTGGTGCAAGAAGCCTTTATTTCCTTACATAAAGCTTATGCTGAAAAGTCCACAGAGGAATGGTATCCCCTGTTTTACACCATTTTAAATAACAAGCTGCAAGACTGGCGTCGAAAAGAAGCACGTCGTTCGCAGCCGTTTTCCTTATTTAGAAAAGTCAGCCTAGATGACGACGATGTCGAGATACAGGATGTGGTAGATGAATCTACACCAAACCCTTTCGACTTTCTGGATCAGGCTGTCACTGCAGAGGAAATACAAGATGCTATCGCAGAACTTCCAGTCCGCCAGCAACAAGCATTTATGTTGCGAGCTTGGGAAGGCTTTGATACGCATACAACTGCAGAAATTATGAATTGTTCCGAAGGCAGTGTGAAAACACATTACCACCGTGCCATTCAGGGTTTACGTACCGCTTTGGCACATTTGAATCCACATATGGGAGGATCATCCGAATGAAACAAGATGATTTCTTAAAGCAAGTAACTTCCAAACTTGATGGACTCGCACAGCACCATAAAGACAAAGCAACTGTCATGAATAACGTGCTTGAAGATATTCATCAGCGCGAAACTTCACGTTATGGTTTCTGGAAAATGTCTGGCTTTGCACTTGCAGCAGCAATTGCAGGTTTTGTCATTTTACCGAATGCGACTGTACTGGATGACAAACCACAAAATCAGGTGATTTCAACCCCTAAGCTCTCCCCTCAAATGGTGGAAGATCTTGAAATGTTGATGGTTCTGGGTGAGGACAAAGTTCCACATGGCAGCTAAAAAATTAGCAATTGCATTCTGTGCTTTTAGTTTTTTGCAAACCAGTTTTGCTGGCTTTGATCGCTTTTGGATATTTTCAAAAGATGCAGATACTCAAGTCAATGAAACTTGGGATTCGCTATCTGAAGCAGAACAACAGGCTTTAATTAAAAAGTATCAGGCTCTCAAAGAGATTCCTGCAGATCAACGTGTCAGCTTGCAACAGCGCATGGATTGGTTCACCCAACTTCCAGATAGTGAAAAGCAGCGTATGCGCGAAACATGGCAAAAAATGAGTACTTTAGAACGTAAAGAACTCGCGACACGTATGCAAAAAGCTAGTCCTGATGAAAGACCTGCTATTCGCGATGAATATATCAACAAATATTTACAGCCTATCGCTGTCGCTCACTAATCTAAAACAGCAGCATGTTGCGAAAAATCAAATCCATTAGTTAAGCCATAAAAAAGCCTCTTATCGAGGCTTTTTTATTGTATTACTTGCTCAACCGACGCTGACGATACACACCTAAACCAATCAATGCCAACAGTCCAAATACTCCCATTGAGCCACCGCCGCTAGAAGAGGAGTTGGTGTTTTTCGCGGTATTCTTAAGAGTCAGAATTGCATTGCTTGATGCAATGCCATCACTATCGACAACGCTATATTCAACAGGATAGTCAAACTGACTAAAGCCATTTTTTACTGAGAAGGTAATCTTGCCACCGTAGCAGGTTTCCTTTAAATAACTTGCTGGGCAACTGCCACTATACTCAGCTTCAAAGTTTAAACCTGCTGGGATTTTCGTAAAGCGAATGGGAATAATTTGGCCTTCTTCATTTTTATGCCATACCGATTTACCTGCTGGCATAGATGCAACTGGACCATCACCATCATCATTGGCATTTTCTAATAAATTATTGACGGTAACAGACAAATTATTTGACGGACTAATCGTATATTGCGCAGCTTTGGCCACTGGGGTCATATTTTTAAATGCCACACGTACTACACCAGAAGATTCCGCCTGACTCCCTGTCTTTTGTTTTAGCGTATATTTACAAAAACCGTATTCGGTAGGCGCTGTTGTTGCCCCACTGGTGCGATATATAACGATTTGTTTTATTCCAGCATCCCAATCACAGTGTAGGTCATGTGGTGGATTACCCACAATACTTGCTTCGCCTATACTAGACACCGTAATTTCACTGCCAATGCCGATTGGTGAAGTCGTTACAGTGTAGTTGTCAGCATTTAAGGCGATTTGTCGTGTTTCAGCACTTCCATTCACAGACTCTTCTTGAGGTAATGATGCTGGGAATGGATCAAAATAAACCGCACGATATTTAAGGTTATTTTTTAATGCACTTAATACCGCTTCGTACTTTGTTAAATCATCCTGATTGGCAACTTTGTATTCTGCATAATCTGGATCGTCGATATCCTTTTTCAAGGCATCAATTGTATTTTGATACTTATCTTGCAGAGCTGTTAAAGACTCATTAGTAATATCTGCCATATCTGCTGCGGTTAAATTCATTAACTCAACCGAACCAATATCACATGTGTTTCTTTGCGTAGGTGATAACTGTAAAGTACCATCTGTGATCCGCAAAATGCCCCGTTGATCCGCATCACTACAGCCGTCTAAGCCCAGATTGATCAAGTCAAAACCACTGCTGATTGCTTTCGGGTAATACAAAGGTAAATACAAATTATAAGCAGATTTTGTTTGTAGGGCGCTTAATAAAGTCCCCATAGCATAACTACTTACATCATGGTTTTGCAGAAAGCTTTCCGTACTATTCAGCACACTTTCTGGTAAATCACACTGTGCGGCTGCCAGTTCAAATGCATTATTACTTGCCACAAATTTTTGACCATTATCAGGTACTGCATTATTCAGATAACGACAAGATTTTCCACCAGTATTGTAGGCCAATACATTGAAATACCAAGCCTTTGTACCATTGTTATCATAATAATAGGTACTAGCCGCATTGTTCTCGACTATTGTATTACTGGTTAAAACGAAGCTAGAAAAAGCACTTAAACGTTCTGTTCCCTGAGAAATGGCACGGATAATACTACCCGTACTTGGATTTGCTTGGTTTTTTGCAATCGTATTTGCTGTCAGTTCAACCTTGGCATTTCCACAGAAGTCCATCACACTATTGCTCGTCGATGAACCATTTTGAATAATACTGCTTTGCTGGAACACAATTTCAGGCTGGGTATCCCCCAAGTTCCCGATACAATCCATAGCGACAACACTACCTTTAGGTGCGATGTTGCCCTGAACTAAACTGCTCACCAATAATGTTTTTTTCGACATATTATGCGCAACGGAGTAGATTGCACCGCCAGCAACTTTGGCTTGAGAGTTTTCAATTGCACCATTATTTAATGTAAATGCTCCCCCTAAATACAAGGCACCACCACGGTCTTCTGCCATCCCGCCAGTAAGGCGTACATTATTGACGATAAAGTTGGCTTCTGAGCGTGAAGTATTAAAAATACGCGATTTGCCTTGGGCATTAATCGTCGTTCTAATATCCTCATAGGCAGGAAATTTCTGCGTCAGTAAATTTTTTGAATCATAGTTAAAGCGACTTTTCCCCTCAATCACGATCTGATTGAGCGGAACTAACTCACCTTTAGTCAGAAGATATTCACCTGCTTCAAGTTGAATATAATCGGTCTGCCCATTATTTGGATTACCGACATTACATCCACCAAAAGATTTGTTTTTACGTGCAGTTTCAATCGCTTCACGTAAAGAACATTGATTGAGATTTTCACCATTTTCATCCTCAAAGGTCGTAACTTTGATGATATTACTTGTCGCTGCCATAGATGACATAGCCGCCAGGACCATGACCGCCAGCAATCCTTTTTTATAATTTTTCATGTGCTGTCCTTAATTCTATCCAGACTATTTTTTAAAGCGACGAAATCCAACTAAGCCAAGCAGCGCAAAAATACTCGCCCAGCCTAGAGCACCACCTGATGTTTTAACGGTTTTACTTTCCATTTCATTGGTTGGTTCTTGGAAAATACGCACTTCTGCAGCTAAATAATTTTTTGCCGAAGTATTAAAACGGGTTGAAGACGTCACCACACGCAATTCAAAAATATCTGCGCCATGCCAATTTCCATTTGGCGTGTATTCAAAATCACCATTCAAATTCAGTGTAAATTTACCTTTTGATTTGGTGCTTTGTACAACTATTGGACAACCATCTTGCCATGGCTCACCTGTTGGATTTGCCATACCCATCACTTTTGTACATTCTTCTTTTGGAATTAAATCACTGTCACCTAAAGCATCTAAGATATTAAACTTCGCCACTTCACCTGTACGTATGTCTTTACCTAAGCGAGGCATGCTCACAGGAACCACAATTTCGATAGCCCCACGATCACACCAAACATCATCCAAATTACGATTTTTTCCACGCTGATCAGAAGACTCACAATACACATGATGCTCATTGCCATCTGCTGTGGTCTTCCCCTTATTTAATATCGGGCTTGAGAAAATCGTTTCGTAATCTAATAAAATACGAGGACGTAAATAACCAATAAATGCGTTATTTGCTGTGGTAAATGGACAGAAAAGTGCATTACGATCTTCTGTTAAGGTTTTACAGCTACCTTCATCTTCACCAGCGATTAAACTTGTCCCATACCACACATCATTTAAATTTGCAACAGGCCCAACAGGACAACTTGCAGCCACTAAGTTGTTATAAAAAACAGATTTGTCTGTTCCTGAGTTCACAACTTTACAATCTTGAGCGGTGCCACTGAGCGCATTACCAATCACCACACTATTGGCTAAATAAGCATGCTCAGAGGTACTATTTAGTTCAATGCCACCACTGTTCTTCAGTACTGTAATATTATTGAGTGCTAAACCATCACGTAAGTTGACAGCAAAACCTTTGTTTTTGAAAAAGGTACTATTGGCAATGATATTTTGAGGGTTACTGAACACCAACTTGCTGATGTCTGCGAGCCCATTTTGATTGTAAACAATCGCTCGACCAGAAGTGCTTTCATTATTTTTAAATAAAGATGTATAGATTTCATAAGCCGGTGCTTCTGAGTAAATTGCACCACCATCTACCGCTTTGTTGCTTTGAAAAATCGTGGTTCGTATATATAGACGGCTTGCTACAGCTGCGCCATCTTCTGAAAATCCAACATTGTAGATTGCACCACCAAGTCGTGCATAGCCATCTTCAAACTTTACATTTTCAAGTGTGAGTTTTTCATTATTAAAAATGATGCCGCCTTTATCAGCGCACTGATCTTGCTTACATCCTTTAAATGAAATTTCTTTAAAATTGATCGCAATTAGTTCTTTTTCGCCGTCATTAATATTAAAAATTTGATCCTTACCGGTCATTTCAATGACGGCATTATTGAGACCGAGTACGACATCTTCATTGACGTTACTGTCATACACCGTTTTCAGGTTCAATTCCGCTTTAATATCAATTTTTTTAGTGAGTTTATAAACTTCATTTTTCTTCAGAGAAATTGAGGCATAGGCGTCTTTACCCCCGCAACCATTATATCCGGCTTCTGGCATACCATTATTGATATATTCTATGGCTTCACGAAGTGAACATTCCTTGTCATCCTTTACAACATCTTCAGTAGTTGTAACGGTAATTTCTGCGCTAAATGCATGACCTGCCATGAGAAGCATGCCAATACCTATGCTCTGTTTGAGCATATCCATCTCCTTAAATATTTTTTATCTTTTTATTCTTAAGTTGCACAATCCTTGCAACATTAAAATATTTTTATGTACTTTGTCACAGCTTGAGTAATTACTCAAGAATTTTTATTGCTTACCGATATTCATCAATTAGGGCAAAAATTTGTCTTAAATTGGCATGACTCAATTTGACTTTTTCACCTTTTAACATCTGAATCAGTTGTTCTAAAGATCTAAGTAAAATGGATGCCTGATGCGGGCCATGTGCCAACAAATAATCTACAATTTGTTGATCCATATGGATGCCACGTCGCGCCAAAACAGAGTTTACGAGTGCTTGTCGGTCTGCGTATAAACTACCATTTGGTACTTTTACACTGACAGCCTGAGTTAATCGAGACTGTAAATCTGGCAGTTCAAGTTTGAGTTCAATGGGCGCCAGCCGAGATGAAAAGACCAATTGACCACCTTCTTCGTTATTATAATTAATCAGGTGAAAAACAGCTTTTTGCCAATGTGGAACTCCGCTAATCGCTTCAATATCGTCTAAAGCCACCAAGTCATAGCGATCGAGCGAAGTAATCGCTTCAGTGGGAGCATCGAGCAATTCAAGCAATGAAACTTGAATTGCTGATTTACCAATTTCTAAATAGGAGTCACATATTGCAGACAGTAAATGGCTTTTTCCTGTGCCAGCTCCACCATAGATATAGAAACGATTCATTAAACCAGCATGTAACTGACGAACACCATCGATTACATGCCCCCAACTCGGCCCAGAAAAATCACTAATTCGGGCATCGAGTTGTGGTTCTATATCTAGCTGCAATTGACGCATATCTATATTTTGGCCTTATCAATCTTTATGTTCTGATCTTTCAATGTTACTCGAAATTTCAGGATCTTGCAGCGAATTTGCAGACTGATTTTTGAGCTCAATATCGACAGCAACTTGATTGGTTTCTACGTTTAAAGTGCCACTTGCAGCATCATTTACGACAAGTACATCATTTCGGTATAAATTACTTTTCTCGTAATTTTCGCGTGCATGACGTAATAAGACCACAATAATCGCTGCAACGGGTAGTGCAATGAGCATTCCGAGGAGTCCTGCCAATTGCGCGCCTGCAAGGACTGCAAATACCACTGCCACAGGAGACAAACCAATTTTGTCGCCTAATAAGAAAGGCTGTAAAATATAACCTTCTATTGCCTGCCCTACCATGAATACCACCAGTACTAAGGCCAAATGCACCCAATCCAAACCGAATTGGAACAGGCAAGCCACAATTGCCGAAATAATACCTACCGCAAAACCCAAATACGGAATAATACTGGCTAGACCCGCAATCATCCCAATGATGATGCCAACTTCAATACCGACTAATTGGAGTCCAACCGCATAAACAACGCCCAATAAGAACATTACCAAGAATTGGCCTTTTACAAATGCACCTAAAACTTCATGACATTCGCCCACGATTGTGAGCGTGCTTTTTTCATATTTACGTGGAATAAGTCGACGCATGTTTTCTAACATACGCTCCCAATCTAATAAGAAATAGAAAGCTATGATTGGAATTAAGACAATCGTGCCACCAATCTGTATGAAATTCAGACCCGATTGTGCCACTTTTAACAACATGGCTTGGATACTGTCTGCACTATAGTTGGTTTGAATATACTCCATGATCGCTGCTGACATTTGCTCTGTATCAATTTCCATCGGTACAAGATTAAATGTCTCTGATAACCACGGCAGGAATGTATAGTTGACCCAATGAATATTGCTTGGAATATTGTTTTTCGCATACATCAACTGTTCCCATACCAGTGGTACGAGGAACCACATTGCAAAGAATATAGCGACACCAATTCCAATAAAGACCAAACTGATAGATAACCAGCGCGGCAAGCCAATATTATGTAATTTATCGACTAAAGGGCTAAATAAATATGCAATTAGAAATGCGCCGATAAAAGGAACAACTACAGGCTTTAATAAGTATAAAACCCATATGATCAATGCTATCCCAGCAAGAATAAATATTCGGCGCAAGGTGCGATCACCCATATAAAGTCACCTTTTTTCAATGTAATCGTTATAGAAAGGAAAATATTTTAATAAAGATAACATTTTAGTGCGAAATAGCATAAGAGTTTTGCATATTCAGGTTATAATCCCCGCGCGAATGCGGAGACTTCATTATGAGCAACTCAACTTCTACCCCAAACACTGGTTTAAGCTACAAAGATGCAGGTGTCGACATTGAAGCGGGCGACGCGTTAGTCGATCGTATCAAATCTGTCGCGAAACGTACTGCACGTCCTGAAGTAATGGGCGGCCTAGGCGGCTTCGGCGCTCTTTGTAAAATTCCTAAAGGTTATGAAGAACCTGTTCTCGTATCTGGCACAGATGGTGTTGGTACAAAATTGCGTTTAGCATTGAATTTGAACCGTCATGACACAATTGGTCAAGACTTGGTTGCAATGTGCGTAAACGATCTTCTTGTATGTGGTGCTGAACCACTGTTCTTCCTTGACTACTATGCAACTGGCCACCTTAACGTTGACGTTGCAGCAAATGTTGTGACTGGTATCGGTGCGGGTTGTGAACTTGCAGGCTGTGCATTGGTTGGCGGTGAAACTGCTGAAATGCCAGGTATGTATGAAGGCGAAGACTATGACCTTGCAGGTTTCTGCGTAGGTGTAGTTGAGCAAAGTAAAATTATTGATGGCTCTAAAGTTAAAGCGGGTGACGTTTTAGTTGGTGTTGCATCTTCTGGCGCACACTCAAACGGTTACTCACTTCTTCGTAAAATTTTAGATGTGAAAAACGTTGACCTTACTCAAATCGTTGATGGTCGTCCACTTGCAGATACAGCAATGGAACCAACACGTATTTATGTAAAACCAATTCTTCAGTTATTGAAAGAAGTGGATGTACACGCTATGGCGCACATCACAGGCGGCGGTTTACCGGGTAACTTACCTCGCGTACTGCCAAATGGTGCTCAAGCGGTAGTCAATGAAGCATCTTGGGAATGGCCAGAATTATTCAAACTACTTCAAAAAGAAGGTGGTGTTGAACAATTTGAAATGTACCGCACATTTAACTGTGGCGTAGGTATGGTTCTCGTGGTTGATGCAGCCGATGCTGACAAAACTGTTGAATTACTCAATAGCCTTGGCGAAAAAGCATTCACAATGGGTCACATTGCAGATAATGCTGAATCTGTTGAAGGCGCTGACGAAAAAATCCGTGTAGTTTTCGCATAAGCAACGTTCATGATTAAAATTGCTGTACTTGTTTCAGGCAGCGGATCTAACCTGCAAGCCCTGATCGATGCCAATCTATCAGGTCAAATCATTGGGGTGATTTCCAATAGACCTGACGCTTTTGCACTGCAACGTGCAAGAAAAGCAAATATTGCAACTGCAGTCATTGAACATAAGCAATATCCAAGTCGTGAAGCTTTTGATGATGTGATGCATCAACAACTGCTCGACTGGGATGTTGATTTGGTCATTTTAGCAGGCTTTATGCGCATTTTAAGCGCAAAATTTGTCAAAGCATGGGAAGGAAAAATGATTAACATCCACCCTTCTCTGCTGCCAAATTATAAAGGAATGCATACTCATCAACGTGTTTTAAATACCGGTGATGTCTTCCATGGCTGTACAGTTCACTATGTGACTGCAGAGCTGGATGCTGGTCAAGCGCTTGCTCAAGGCGTACTTAAAGTCAATGTGCATGATCATGCTGAAAGTCTGGCAGATCGGGTTCACGTGCTTGAGCATGTGATTTACCCTCAAGTGGCAGAATGGATTTGTAATGGCACCATTCAACACACTGAAAACGGTGTTTTATATCGTGGCGAGCCTTTGCAACAACCTGTTCAATTCTGTAAGTTCTAAGCAACTGTATAATTTAACAATCAACGCATCTTAGGGTGCGTTTTGTTTTTCAGTGCCAAATAAAACTCTATTTATTACTAAAATCTAAAATCTAAAATCTAAAATCTAAAATCTAAAATCTAAAATCTAAAATCCATTTTTGCAGAATGTTCAACTTTATGATCAATATGTAGTTTTTAGTTAAATTAAAGCTTTTAGCATCATTAAAATAATAAGCTTATATTGCAATTAGTAAACCTTATAAATCTAGAAATATTACATCCTTCAAAAAAAAGTGGAGAAAATCACATGTTAAAATCCATCACACTGGCGACTTGTGCATGTATAACACTGGGTATGATTGGTTGTGCTACGACATCAAATCCGGCTACTGATCGTAATTTAGATAAATTACAAAACAAAAATTGGGTTGCGAGTGAAATTCAAGGCGTTAAGCTCGAAGCTGACCCTAACAATTCGAACGTACCCACCATCACTTTCGACGATACTCGTGTAAGTGGTTCTGATGGTTGTAATCGATTCATGGGCGGTTACGCTGTGCAAAACACAAAAATCCAATTTTCAAACCTTGCTACAACACAAAGAGCGTGTTTGACTGCGACAAATATTCCTCAACATTTTTCGCAGGCATTGAGCCAAGTTACTCATTATGATGCCTCTAAAGATCATTTGAAATTTTTAGATGCCAATAACAAAGTTGTTTTACAATTTGAAAATGCGAAATAAATCTCAAAAGTAGAATGTTTCATTCATAAAAAAAGCACTCTATAGAGTGCTTTTTTTATGTGTTGTGGTTTTTAAGGTTTAATGATGACGCTTAGGCAATTTAAGTAAATCTTTGATCAATTCAACAGTTTCCACAGGATGTTCCAATGGGAACATATGACTCCCCGCAGCAACTTTAAATGGAATCCCAAATTTTTTCTCTACCATTTGTGGAAAGTGCCGAGCTAAAAATGGTCCCTGCTCTGCAATTAACTGCTGTACAGGGACTTGCGGTTGAGCATGAGGTAACCACCACAGTGAAGGATTAGTTCGAAAAATATGAACCTCATCATCACGTGAAATCGTCAATTCCACCCCACCACGCAGTTTATCGTCCATCAAGGCATGATCAATATAAGCTTGATAACAGTCTGGATCGAAATCTTTATAAAAACCTTTCGGCCTTAAAAGCTCTGCTGCTTGTTCACGGCTGTTCCAATGATCACGACGACGCTTCGACAAACCTGCTGGGGACATTTTATCGACGACCTTGAGTTTGAGGAGTTTTGCGATGTGCAAAGCAAAAGACTCTTTACCCATGATGATAGGCGGATCAATCATTAACACTTGTTCAAACAATTCTGGGCGTTGTAAAGCAGCCTGAAATGTTAAAACCGAACCTAATGAATGACCTAATCCAATCACCTTACGACCATTGGCCTGACGTACAATACTGTCAATGACTTGCTGTGTTAAGCTTTTCCAATGGTTATCGATTGGGTAACGCTTATCTGGCCCAAGTAACGGCACATAGATCACATCATATTCATCACTCAGTAAATCAAACAATTTTTGATAAACCCGTGATGGCACGCCATTGGCGTGCGCAAAGTGAATTAATGGCTTCATTGTAACTTCGTGGTATTTTCAGATTGGACTTGCTGAGAAATTGACGTTGCAAAACCTTGACCAATTGAACTTCCCATACGACCTAAAACAGAGTCAAATGGACTGTATTCAATTGTATAGTTCACAGCTTTTTCTGTTTTGAGTTCACGTTTTAATGTGTTCAAACTACCTGTACGGTCTGCAATACCCAATTTAACTGCCTGCTCACCTGTCCAAAATAAACCTGAGAAAATCGCAGGATCATTTGATTTTAATTTCTTACCACGACCTTCTTTTACTGCATTAATAAAATGCGTGTGGACATTATCAAGCACAGCTTGTACATGTGCTTTTTGTGCAGGATCAACAGGTTGTGTCATTGAAAGAATGGCTTTATTTTCACCTGATGTCATGGTTCGGTCTTCAACACCTAGTTTTTGCATTAAACCACTAACACCATAATTCGGCATGATCACGCCAATCGAACCCACTAAACTTGAAGGATTGACAATAATTTCATCTGCCGCAGACGCAATATAATACGCACCTGAAGCGCCTGTATCACCAATTATGGCATACAGTTTTTTATCGGTATGGGCTTTTTTCAAGTACTGAATTTCTTGCCAAATTTCATCAGACTGAACAGGTGAACCACCCGGTGAATTAATATTTAGAACAACCGCTTTGCTTTGTTTATTTTCATAAGCTTTTTTCAAAGCTTTGATGGTATTTGCGCTGTTTACACTTTGCTTGTCCGCTGCAATGGTCCCAATGATATCAACCACAGCAATATGTGAACCCGCTGTTGCTGCTGGATCAGATGACGACATGCTGCAACTTTTTGCCATCGCAATGATAATAAATAACAAATAAGCAAAGGTTAAAAATTTAAAAAATATACCCCATCTACGTGCTCTACGTTGTTCTTCAACGGAAGAAAGCACGGCTTTTTCTAATATTTTCCATTCATTTCCAGTTGGCTGCTGAATATTGTTTGAAGAACTTTGCTGTTTTTCTTCAGGTTTTGGTGGCCATTCGGACATAAAAAAACCCATTTGATCGTTAATTTGTAGTCATTATATACACGCTAATCGCTATAACTGTCTAATCAATTCATTTTCCCCTATAATTATTTTAAATTTTCTTTCATTTCTTTCAGACTTAAATAAGATGACCGACCAAAATTCACAGGACACCACATATCACCTGTTAAAATTTATCAGCCGTCAACCTATTCAAATTTCAAGATTAATTGCAAAAGGTTTGGCTGGGTTAGTCAATGTTTTAAAAATCTCTAAAACCTACTCTACGATTCAACGCAATCTTAAAATTGCATTGCCTGAATTATCAGAGTCAGCTCGCATTCAACTCACTAAACAAGCGATTCGAAACGAACTTTGTTCTTATTTTGAATTTTTTAATATTTGGGGTGCAAGTACAGAAAAAAATATTCAACGGATTCATCACGTACATGGCGCTGAATATTTACATGAAGCGCTCGCCCTAAAAAAAGGCGTTGTACTCGTAGTACCACATTTTGGTACTTGGGAAATAATGAATGCATGGGTTGCGCAGTACACTCAAATGACCATCATGTACAAGCCGGTAAAAAGCGAATCTGCCAACAATTTTGTCCGTGCTGCTCGAAGCCGTGAGCAAGCAATATTGGTTCCTACGGATGAATCAGGTGTACGTCAGATTTTCAAAGCCTTAAAACAAGGTGGGACGACTGTGATTTTGCCAGACCATACGCCAAATGCCGGCGGCGAAATGATTCCATACTTTGGTATTCCACTAAAAACCAGCAACTTAAGTGCAAAATTAATTCAAAAAACCAAAGCACGTGCGCTCTTACTGTATGCCATTCGTAACGATAATCATGGTTTTGATATGCATATCGAACCTATGGATGAGAATATCTATCAAGGCAATGCAGATGATGGCTCAATAGTTATCTTTAAAGCAGTGGAAGATTTAATTCATCGTTATCCAGAGCATTATCACTGGAGCTATAAACGCTTTAAAGCCAATCCAAAATTGAGAAATCTATACAATATTAGTGACGAAGAGGCGGCTCAACGAATCCACGATATTCGTGAGGAATATCAACAGCAGCAAACAATGACAGTGGCTGAATAACATCTTCACGCCTTGCCCTTGAGCGAGTTTCTTTATTCGGCTTCTTTTGATAGCCTGCGATATAGATCGAGCCATTTATACTTTGTTCGCTCTTCGATCAACTCGATTTGCTGTTTATTCTGCTTGAAATGAATACTTCCACTCTGTGCAGTTTGCAAGAGTGGAATGTCTAAATGTTTGAGTCGTGTTTGGGTCATCTTTGCTGGATGCCCATAACGATTAAAGCGTCCCGCAGAAGCAATCGCCAACTTGGGCTTAAAATGGTTTAAAAATGCATAGGATGAACTGTGCTGACTACCATGATGTCCAAGTACCAAGACATCGACTTTTAAGTCTGAATAATCACGTAATATTTGATATTCAGTCTCCCAACCCGCATCCCCCATCAATAGAAAACGTCGTGGCCCATTGACGCCTTTGACCGTCACATACAGTACACAAGAGCGTTCATTGGCATTCCAATGAGCATCTGTCAGATCTTCAGGCTTTGGCGAGAGTATTTCAAAATAGACTTGCTGATCCCAATTCCACTGCTGACCACGCTGACATAAGTGCTGTGGAGCTTGGTTTATGGTTTGTACCCGCTCATTACTTGAAAGCTGTCCAATATCAAGCTGTTGCTCCAATGAGAAAAAGCCACCACTATGGTCTTGATCTAAATGAGTCAATAACACCCGATCTAGTCGATGGACACCTTGCACACTCAAAAATGGCCGGATGATATTTTGCCCAACACTAAATTTATTTTCATCATAGTTTCCACCGAAGTCCACCATCATATGATGATCTACAGATCGGATATAAATCGCCTGCCCTTGCCCCACATCTAAAATTGAAAGCTGAAAATTTGCTGAATTTCTCCATGGGATAAACAGAGCAAAAAAGGCAATGACCGCCCAATATTTTGGCAAGATACCTTCAGGTAAAAATAAGATTACTATAACGAGTATCAACAGTATGATTTGAGTTGACGTCAATGCGACATCTTGCATTTTTGGTGTAAAGAGTCGATCTAAGCCATAGAGAAACACATGCAATATTTCCAAACACAGATCATTGAATAAAAAAACCAAATGCGCCAAAGGTGTAGAAATATAAGAAAGTGCCCCTCCGATGATATCTAAAGGAACCACCACAGCCCCTAACCACGGGATGGCGAATAAATTACTTAGTGGGCTAATCCAAGTCACTTGCTTGAAAAAAATCACCATCAATGGAAATAAGGCAACAAAGATTTTCCATTGTGATTCCACCATCAACCACATTGAATGTTTTAACTTTTGCCAAAAACTGGCTTCCGCTTGAGCCAGTAAATGCTTCCTTAAGGTTTGATAAATCCGCAGTAAAATAAAGCATGCGCCATAAGACAACCAAAATGCCGCGGATAAAATACTAAAGGGATCCACAAGCAATAAAATTGCGGCACTAAAAACCAGCAGTTGAAAAGGCTGAATGGTTTGCCGTAACAAAAGTATGCTACTGGCGACTAGGCAGATCGTCAGCGTTCTCAGTGCCGGTATTTCAAAACCAGTAAATGCACAATATAGAAGGACACAAAAGATAAAGGGCAGGACCAATACATATTGTTTGGGCCATTTGAGATAGATTTTGGGACAATATTTGCGAATACCTAACTGCATCGCCCAACAAAGCATACTGGCAAAAACAAGTACATGTGGACCAGATATCGCCAATAAATGACTCATTCCAAAGCGTTGAAATAATTCACTGGTGCCTTCAGTGAGTAAACTTTTATCGCCTGTAAGCAGTGCTAACAACAAGCCATGATTCCGCAGCGGTTGTTGATATATAAACGCTCTTAAATATAAACGCTGCTTTTCGACTTTTATTTTGAACTGATGTAACACACCTTGATGTCGTTGATATTGCTGGCCATAACCCATCGCAGTCATATGTTGAGGTGGTATTAATTCCACCGACTTCACCTTTAAACTGGCATGTATATTTTGCTGTATACTCCACCTTTCTTGGTCAAATGCACCTTCGGTCACATAGCTTTGGGTAGGTCTTAACTCACCATACATACGATAGTATTGTCCAGGGACCAACTGAATCGTCTGTTCATTATTTTGCAAAATTGAATTGGGTAAATACGCCATAAAATATTGAATCTGCTGATTCATATTTAGCACTTCAATTTTTTGCTGAATTGCTTGGTCTTTGAGTTGGCTGATCTGTGGAATATACGCAATAAACTCGCCTTGTCTGCTCTGATGTTCAACCAATGCCAAACGCTGATCGAGTTGAGTATTGGCGAAACTAAAGCCGAGAATTGCACCTATGCAAAGATTTGTACTGAGCTGTAAGATTTTCGAAAAGATACTTTTTAGTTTTGGTGAAATGTAGAGCTGTAGCACTAGCCAAATCAGGACAATAAAAAGCAACTGAGCTGTCGAGAGTTGTGGATTCCAAAACATGAAACCCATAAAAGAAATACCTAAAATCCAGCCAATACAAAAACTTTGTAACATGAGTCGTCATTATTTTTATTATGTGCTGGCAATAATAAAGCCCACCGAGGTGAGCTTCAATCAAACAATCTTAATCCACTAATTTTTTACAAAATCAATTTAGCGCTTAGTCATCTACCCATAAACCATCTTGCATATGCAAAATCGCATCAGCAGATTGAGCTAAATATTCATCATGGGTCACAATTAGCATTGCCATGTTAAATTCTTTACGTAACTCAGACAGCAACTCAAAAATCTTCACCGCGGTTTTGCGGTCTAAGTTCCCTGTTGGCTCATCAGCCATCATCAACTTAGGTTTTGCTACCAATGCACGAGCCAAAGCCACACGTTGACGTTCACCGCCTGAAAGCTCACCCGGTTTATGCGTCATGCGGTGGGAAAGTCCAACGCGTTCCAAAAGATATTCAGCTTGCTGCTTCACTTCTTTGAAGTTACTCGACTTACGTAACATCAATGGCATTGCCACATTTTCAAAGGCGGTAAATTCAGGCAGCAAGTGATGGAATTGGTATACAAAACCTAAATGCTCATTACGGATATAACCACGCTCTGCTTCACCTAAAGTGTCAAAGCGTTGACCATTAATCATCACTTGACCCGATGTTGGACGATCTAAGCCACCCAATACATGCAACAACGTACTTTTACCAGAACCACTTGACCCCACAATCGAAACAAACTCACCTGCTTTGACTTGTAATGAAAGTCCACGAATCACATCGACTGTAGACTTCCCATCGGTAAAAGATTTGGTAATGTTTTGGGCATCTAAAACTAAATTACTCATAGCGTAGAGCCTCTGCAGGTTGAACTTTAGCTGCACGTAATGCCGGATAAATAGTCGCGATAAAGCTAAGACCCAATGATAAAGATACAATCACCACAACATCTTGCCATCTTAAATAAGACGGTAAATAGTTGATGAAGTAAGCATCAAACATATTTAAGCCCAATGTTGTATTCAACCAACCGACTAAATTACTAATACTCGATGCAGCGATAATCCCTAAAATCGCCCCAGACACCGTACCAATCACCCCAATAACTGTACCTTGCACCATGAAGATCCGCGTGATTGTAGCCGGTGAAGCGCCTAGAGTACGCAAAATGGCAATATCGGATTTTTTATCAGTAACCACCATCACCAATGAAGACACGATATTAAATGCTGCAACCAATACGATCAGGAACAGCAATAAACTTACCATTGCCTTTTCCATTTGAATCGCACTGAACAGGTTGCCGTGTGTATAAGTCCAATCTGAAGCATAGAAGTTTGCAGGTAGATCACGCACAATTTCTTGAGACACTTGTGGCGCTGCAAAAATATCATCCAACTTCATACGGATGCCTTGTGCACCGTCTGGCAGTCTTAATAAAGTCGACGCATCGTTCAGGGCTACATAGCCCATCATCGAATCAACCTCTGCACCAATACTGAAAATACCCACAATTTTAAATCGTTTAAAACGCGGAACGACCCCAGCCGGCGAAGGAGTTGCTTCGGGAAGCACCAAGGTCACACTGTCATTTAAACCTAAGCCCAAGGCATCTGTCATTTGCTTGCCAAGGACAATACCAAACTCACCTTTTTTCAGGTTATCGATACTGCCTTCCACCATATGGTCTTGGATAATTGATACCTTTTTTTCATACTGCGGTTCAATCCCACTGACCATAATGCCAGACACTTGACCTTGTGCCGTCAACATTCCCTGTAATTGGGTGAATGGTGCGACCCCTTGAACATGCTCATGCTGCTCAATTTTTTTTGCAAGTTCAGGCCAATTTGTTAAAATTTGTGTTGAAGAAACAGTGGCTTGAGGTATCATTCCTAAGACACGAGTTTTCAGCTCACGATCGAAACCATTCATCACAGATAAAACTGTAATAAGGACTGCCACACCAAGCGTGAGGCCGATCATGGATACCAGAGCAATAAAAGAAATAAAGTGGTTACTGCGCCGAGCGCGAGTGTATCTCAACCCTATATACAGCGAGATTGGTTTAAACATAACCATCTAGTCCGAGGTAATATATATTATGGAAAACTTACAGCATCAAAGCGTTCAAACTGAACGCCGTGTAATGTCGCGTATCGATGCTGCTTTGCGCATCAACTATCAGATTATCTCTGATGATGTTGCACTGAATGATCCTTACGATCCTAATTTTGTATTGCCGCGCTATTTTCTACTACTTGCTGAATTAGATCAATTTGATCATGCACTCAACTACGAATTAGAACAATTAGCTGAGAAAGATCAACAAATTGCTCGAATCTTATCCTTATTTAACCAAAAGTTAAACCTTATTACGGGTTCTTTATACGACGCAATTGTACAAAGCATGTTACCAGTGCCTGAGCATGTGAATTTTTCCGAGACCGGTCTGAGCTTTTTTAGCGAACGCGCGATTAAAGAAGGTACTTATATCCATGTGACCTTAAGCCACCCTGAAAATTTCTTCCATATTGCGGCAACTGCGCAAGTGGTTTATAGCCGTGAAGAAGAAAGCAACTTATACCGTACGGGTGCCTATTTTATCACACTGCTCCCTCAAGACCGCGTCAAACTTGCAGAGTGTATCGCACTGACCCAAAACAAAGAGTGATTTTTAATCAATGTTTTAATTTGTGGGCGAGCTCTCTGTTCGCCCGAAAATCTTTATAAAAATAAACAAACAAGCCTGATAATAGAATCACAGCACCAAGTAAAACCATCAATGATAATTTTTCATCATTCAGTAAAGCACCAAAGAGCATAGCAAGCATGGGTGTGAGTACCGTTGTTAAAGACAAAGTTGTCGCCTTGATGTTTTGTACCAGTTTGAAATAACAAAACATTGCAATCAATGAAGCCATAATCACTGCATAAAATAAGCCAATGAGTGCTTTGGTCGAAGGCATCTGTGTCGGTGCATATTGCCAAATAAACGGTAGCATTGCAGCAGAAAATAGTGCTGAGATAAGAATCGAACCCGTGGCTTGAGACATGGGCTGCAATGGCGCATTGACTTTTTTCACCCAAAAAATCGACATACAGTAGACGAATACGCTCATTAACATTAAGACGATGCCAACAGGCTGTACGTGCTGATCACTGCCGCCTAAGCAAATAATGGCTAAACCACAGACGGCAATCAACATCCCCATCCATTGCAAGCGATGCAGATAGGTATGAAAGAAGAAACGACCGATCAGACCCGTCATAATTGGTGCCAAACCAAACATCAGGGCAATAATGCCTGAGCTGAGATAGGCCGTTGCCATATAGGTAAAAATCTGAGAACCAATAAAACTAAATGCCCCCGCCAAATAACTGTGCAGCGAGGTTTTATCCATCGGAAGTTTATGTTTAAAAATAAACAATAATGCGACAGCCAAGGGTAATGCGATAAAAAAGCGTAATGTCAGTGCCCAAAACGCATTGATATCACTGACACTCCAAACGATGGCAAGTGGCGTGGTCGACCAAATGAACACCAACAACGCATAGGTCGTCGCTAGATTTGTTTTAGATGGCATGGTTTTTACTTCTGCGCCGTTTTACGTTTTTGCTTTTGAATAGTTTGATCTAAGCTGCTGGAAAATTCACGCTTATCTCGTTCGGAAATCGGTGCTGGACCACCGGTTTGCACACCTGCGCCCCGTAAAGTATCCATAAAGTCGCGTAAGTGTAGACGTGCTTTGACATTTGCTGTGGTATAAATCTCACCCCGAGGATGTATCGCTATACCGCCCCGCTCAATCACTTCAGCAGCAAGTGGAATATCCTGTGTCATCACGATGTCGTGCTCTTTCATGCGCTGAATAATTTCTTTATCCGCTGCATCTGCCCCACTCATGACTTGAATCGAGTTAATTCGCACCGACGGCGTTATCCCAACATTTTGATTGGCGACAAAAGTGACTTCTAACTGGTAACGATCAGAAGCCCGAATAATCACATCACGTAAAATGCGTGGTAACGCATCTGCATCCACCCATAATTTAAATGGCAGCACTGATTTTCCATTCACTTTTAAACATGACTCATAGTAACAAATCTACATGACATTTTGGGGATCTGCATCCGCTGAATGGATCTACATTTCTCTAATCATGAGAATCGAAAAGCTGCAAAATGACTCCAACTTGGGCTTATTTTCCAATGCTTTTACATTTAAATCCTACTGAAAACATTTTTTATGCATGATTTCATGATAAATATGACGTCGGTGACTTGAAAATTTCAAATAACCCTCGATTTATTAATTATGAAACCAACCCAATATCAATTGTGCATATGAAAAAACAAAATAGCCCTGAAATTATCACTATTGAAGATCAAACTTTTGGTAGTCATGTTGAACATTGGAATTTGCTCACCGGCAACCCGACAACGGATGTACCAGTTTGGCTGGGTCAGGCATTGGATGCACCCATTATGCCGATGGGCTTATGTGCACAAGAATCTGATATGGATCAAAGTACCTGGCTGATTCAAGGTCCATCAAAAGCGTCGATTCAACTGTGCCAAGTGATTGCGGTAGAAAATAATAAACCTAAAGCCGTTAAAACTGCATTTCCAAGTTTTGATAGCCCATATAAAACCAAAGCCACCATTGAACGTATTATTACCTGTAAATCCAATACACAAGCTGTGCTTTGCCTCGACTTAGGCGCAAATACCAGTGTGTATGCTTTTGATAGTTTATATAGCGTCAATCACGACCAATATGAAAAAGATGCAAGCTACAGTGTGCAACTCAATGCTTGGGCCTATGAACTCGAAGCTGTCGCAGAACATGAACAATTGGTCGTCGATGATCCTGCGTCGATTAAACATCATCGTGCTTTAAACGATATCTTGGCAGCAAATAATGGTATTGCCCCTGCAGACTTACACGAACAGATTAAAGCGTGGCAACCGAAGTCTGAAGATGACAAAGCACCAGTCACAGTCGATTTTTCTAAAATGGTTGCATACCTATATGGTGAAAATCTTGGACAAGAAGATGAAGCATGGTTCCAAGGGCATATAGTTGGCAAAACCGCCATGCAATTTAAAGAGCAAGACTATACGCTGTATGATGTGACCTTAATCCACGAAGAAAATCAAGAAGCGGTGATTGTTCGTGTTGCAACACGAAATCCGGCGCATAAAGATTTCAATGTTGGGCAATATATTCGTGGCAACCTATGGATACAAGCCAATATTTACGCAAAATCAGCCTAATTTAAATTGAAAAAACCAATTTCACATAAAAAAAGCCGCCTCAGTGCGGTTTTTTTTATTTCTCGCTAATCATGAGTATTCGCTGAATATTTAAATGATTGAATATTTCTTATCCATAAACCAGTCAATATATTCTATTTTTAAATTCAAATTAAAATAACTTATCCACAATATTAAATTCAAAATAATGCTGCTAAATAAATCCATATACAAAGGATAAAATATAAAAATCTAATATAAATAAATAAGATAGGAAATTTATGAAACTAAATTTATCAATTCAGTTGCTTATTTTTAAATAAACTAAATAGTTTAGTAAGTTTACGGCAGATAGTACTTTATTTAATCAAATAATTATGTTAAAAATGCGTTTAAGAAATAGTAATTAACGATAAATAGATCGGAAAGAATATCTATGAAAGTCGTGCAAGAAGAAAACTTATCGCAAGTTGACCATCACATGGAATCTCGATATCAAATCGAGCCAATGTCCTGCTTATTTTTTATGTTAGGTATGCTGATTTGTGCATACGTTTTACATACTTTTATTTTTTAATCTATTCAATAAAAAAACCGGCATTTGCCGGTTTTTTTATGTCTTTAGGATTATGCGTTGCGTTTTGCAAAGTCATCCATAAAGTTAACCAGTGCTTGAACGCCTTCTAGCGGAACAGCATTATAAATACTTGCACGCATACCACCCACTGAACGGTGACCGGCTAAATTAAGCAAGTGGTTTTCTTCAGCTTCTTTTAAGAATTGTTTTTCCAATTCTGGATTTGCCAAAGTAAATGGTACATTCATGATTGAACGGAATTCTTTTGCAATTGGATTTGCATAAAAATCGCTTGAATCGATATAACCATAAAGCAATTCAGCTTTTGCCATATTCGCTTTATAAATTGCGTCTACACCGCCCTGCTCAAGTAACCATTCAAAAACGAGGCCAGATAAGTACCATGCATAAGTTGATGGTGTATTCACCATTGAACCATTTTTCGCTTGAGCTGAATATTTCAAGATACTTGGAATATCTGCTTTCGCTTGATCCAATAAATCATCACGAATAATCACCAAAGTTAAACCAGCAGGACCTATATTTTTCTGAGCGCCTGCATAGATTAAACCGAACTTAGATACATCTAACGGTGCAGATAAAATGCTCGATGAAAAATCGGCAACCAATGGTTTGTCTGTTTCAGGAATATTGGCAAACTGAAGACCGCCAATGGTTTCATTATCTGCATAATGCACATAAGCCGCATCATCAGATAAGTTCCAAGTGCTTTGATCAGTAATCGCAAGTTTACCGTCAATGGTGGTACCCGCTTCAACGACATTAATGTCGCCATAACGCTGTGCTTCTTTCAACGCTTTTTCAGACCAAATACCAGTGTGAATATAGTCTGCTTTGCTGTTTTTACCCAATAGGTTTAATGGGATCGCAGAGAATTGAAGTGATGCGCCACCTTGAAGGAATAACACTTTATAGTTGTCTGGAATATTCATCAGCTTACGAAGATCAGCTTCTGCTTTCTCTGCCACAGCAACATAGTCTTTACTACGGTGGCTCATTTCCATGATCGAAAGGCCTTTGCCTTGCCAGTCAAGCATTTCAGCTTGAGCTTTTTCTAAAACGGCAGTGGGTAATGCAGCAGGACCAGCACAGAAGTTGTACGCGCGCATGAGTTTTCCTTTCAAAGTGAAACACAATAAAATGATGGCATTTAACCATATCTGACGCGTGCTTGCAGTAGTTAAAGCTGAAAATATTCCAATGCTGTCTGACATTTAAAGTCAAAATTTCAATAAAGATCAAAATTAATTCTTCTTAATTCAAATTATTAGATTTACTGATATTTTTTATCCCTTGAATTGATGCTAATTTAAGGTCTTGATGTGCGAAAAATGATGTGCGCTGCAAAGATAAAATTTATTTACATATGTATATGAAACAATACAACAACTTAGTGAATTTACCCAACTTCATCACAATGACTATAATGAACCCATCCTAGCTGTGAGTGTGTTTTTATGCCTTTACCTCGAACAGATTATTCTATAAAAATTAAACATACATTTCGTTCAGGTTTACTGCTTGGCCTTGGTTGTTTCAGTGGCTTTTTTAGCCCCACCGTACTTGCGCAAAGTATCAGTTATAGCCAAGCAGAACAAAGTCTACTCACTAGTTCGTATAGTACTCAGGCCAACCAAGCGCTACAACAATCTGCCGAACTTCAAGCTCAGGCCATTAAAGGGCTTGGTTTACCTCGTGTGGATTTAAACGTCCGTGCCTATGCCTTTCATAATGAACTCGATATTCCTCTCGGTGCCCTAAAAAATAACTTAGAACAAACGCTGAGTAATGGCATTAATAATAAAATTGATGAAAGCTTACCGAGTGATTTGGCAGACCCATTAAAAGACAGTCTGCAACAGCCAATCCGTGATGGTGTCGGATTAATTCCAGATTCTTCCCAAGTGGTCTTAGATGATCAAGTGATCCGCCCTACCGTTTCCGTAATGATGCCGCTGTATACCGGTGGGTTAACGTCTAGCGCCAAGGAAATTGCCAATATCCAAGCCAAACGCAGCGCGATAAGCAGTGAACAACAACAAGATGTGCAACGTTTTGAATTAATCCAAGCCTACTTCAATGCTCAATTGCAAAAAAAATTAGTTGAAAGCAGCCGCTTCAATTTAAATGCGATGCAACAACACTATGCCAATGCACTCAAAATGGAACAACAGGGTTTCATTAGTAAAGGCCAGCGTATGCAATTTGAAGTGGCGAAGAATAATGCGCTCAGAACTTTTCAAAATACTGAAGCGAATCTCCGCTCTAGCTTATTTAAGTTAAACAACTTAATGCAAAGCAGCCAAATTACTGATCTTTCAACGCCATTATTTATCAATCAGCAACACAATCAAAATATAACCGCCTTACTAAAAAGTTATCAGGATCAGTCTAGTTTGGTGCGTAAAATGCAATTGGACAGTCAATTGGCTGGTGCCAATGTGAAAGCCCAAAGCGCAGCAAAAAAACCCAACGTCTTTGCATTTGGCGAATATAGTCTCGACGATAAACAAAACTGGATCGTTGGTGTTGCCGCTCGCTACAACTTATTTTCAGGTATTGATAAAAACAAATCCGTACAAGCTGCTGAACTTCAACGCTATGCATCTGAGTTAATGACTGAGCGTACCAAACAAGAAATTGAAAGCCTGATTTATAGCTCATTTAATGAAGTCACCAGCGCTCAACAAAGTCACCTGTTGTTGCAGCAAAACCTAAAAGCTGCTCAAGAAAATTTAAGAATTCAACAGCTTTCATTTAAAGAAGATATGGGTACGGCCACACAAGTCATTGATGCACAAAATGCACTGAGCGGGCTACAAAGTGAAATGGCGCTTAATGCTTATAAATACGTGATGTCACTCGCAACACTGCTACAAAGTCACGGGAGCATTGACCAGTTCCAAAGCTATATCAATCAATCACACACCGACTATATTCGCTAAGTTTAGCCGAGGGGAAACAATATGAATCAGGAACCAACTGATCACCAAGAAGATGCCTCTGCGAATGCTGAAACATCCCAATCCAATGTCTCGAGTTCAAACGTTTCGTCTACAGCAAATACTGCTGAGGATACTCCAAAGAAAGTGAATACCAATACTGATGCAGAGACGAAAAAAAGCTCAGTGCAAAGTCGCAATAAATCTGCTTTGATCAAGCTCGTGATTGGCATTGTCTTAGTTCTGCTTTTGGCATTGATTGCATTTGGCTTATGGAAAAGTTATCAGCCTAAACAGGTTGAATTACAAGGTCGAGTTGAGGCTGAAACCATCCACATTAGTACCAAAGTACCTAGTCGTATTGAAGAAATATATGTGCATGACGGTGAAAAAGTACAAGCAGGTCAAGCACTGGTTCGTTTAACCAGCCCCGAAGTCGATGCAAAGAAACAACAGGCTTTAGCTGCACTTCAATCTGCGCAAGCACTGCAATCCACAGCTGAACGTGGCTCTCAACAAGAAAATATTGATAGTTTATATGCCAATTGGCAAAGTCTAAAAGCACAGCAACAATTGGCGCAAACCACCTACCAACGTGGTCAAAACCTCTATAAAGAAGGTGTCATTTCACGACAACGCCGTGATGAAATGCAAGCTGCCGCAGTGTCTGCTGCGCAAATGACAGAAGCGTCTTATCAACAATATGCGCGTGCAAAACGTGGCAGTACACCGCAACAACAAAGCTCGGCAGATGCCCAAGTCAAGATTGCGCAAGCCGCGTTAGCTGAAGCCAATGCACTTGAGGCGGAAACCAAATTGTTTGCACCCTCTAATGGCACCATTTCAAAAACCTATGGCAAAGTTTCAGAATTAATTGCGATGGGTGTGCCCGTTGTAAGCCTGATTCAAGATGATAGCTTATGGATTAGCTTAAATGTCCGTGAAGACCAGTATGCTCAAGTGTATCAACTCAAGACCATGCAAGGATTTATACCGGCACTGAACAAATCTGCCGATTTTAAAATTGATCACATCGAAGCCGAAGGTGAATTTGCAACGATTAAAACCACGCGACAAACAGGCGGCTATGACATTCGTAGTTTTAAAGTCCAACTGAAACCCGCTCAGCCGATTGCTGACTTAAAAGTGGGTATGAGCGTTTTGTTTAAAATTGAAGAGCGTAAATAATGTTTAGGGGCATTCTGCGTGAGTTTCGCTATTTGATGCAGCATAAATGGGACTTGTGTATGGTCACACTTGCCCCTGCCCTAGTGATTTTGCTCTTTACTAATATGTTTGCTCAAGGCAAACCAGATCATTTACCCATCGCGATCATAGACCAAGATCAAAGCAGTTTAAGCCGTAACATTACTCATTTTGCGCAGCTCAACCATACTTTAAAAGTAGCCACCATTACACCTAGTATGGACGATGCTGAAAAGCTGATAAATCAAACCCACATTTGGGGCTATATTCATATTCCTGCTGGCGCAGAGCAACGACTGGTTCAAGCAAAAGATGCAGAAATCAGCATTGCCTATAACCAAAGCTATTTTAGTGTCGGCAATAGTATTTCATCAGCCATGCTGCTAAGTACATTGCAAGCCATGGCCGATTTTAGTGGTCATCAGTATTTAGAAAATACCATTCCCTACCTCGATGCACCGACGCCCAATGTTAAAATTTCACCCTTATACAATCCGGGTTTAAATTATGAGTTCTATTTAGAGCCTTATATGATTCCTGCGATTCTGCATTTATTACTTTGTTGCTGTGTCGCATTTTCAGTCGGTCAAGAAATCAAATATGGCACTGTAAATCAATGGGTGAAACCGACTTCTATCTTTAAAGCTTTAATCGCTAAAAATCTCAGTTATGTTTTCATTTTTACCGCTTGGACATGGGCGTGGATGTTGTGGCTAATCGTGTTTCGAGGGTGGTTTGTTCAGGGTTCATTATTGCTCATTTTGCTCGGGCAATTGTTTTTTTATACTGCCTATGCCTTTATCAGCTCTACTGTAGTTTTGGCGACACGTGATCTCACCAAGTCCTTTGGTTTTATTGCGGTATATGGTGGCTCATCTCTAAGTTTTGCAGGGGTGACATTGCCGCTAAATAACGCGCCGATGTTTACAAAATTCTGGGCCAATATTATTCCCTATACGCCTTATGCCAAATTACAAACAGAACAATGGGTCATTGGTAGCCCAATCTCCATTTCAATCACACCGCTTATCACCCTGATCATTTACTGTCTGTTCTATTTTCTTCTTGCCAGCTTCTTTTTACGTAAAGTACTAAAGGAGCAACTCATATGAATGTAATTGCATCATTTCTATCAAATTTGCTCAGACACTATATTCAAACCTTTAAAGATATTGTGAAGCACAGTTCGATTTTTACCACTTTAGTGCTTTCTGTTTTTCTTTACAGTTTTTTTTATCCCATTGCTTATCAAGCGGAACATGCAGAATCGCTCCCTATCATTGTGGTGGATGAGGAACAAAGCATACTCACCAATACGATTATTGGTGCTGTAGCCAATAGTCCCAATGTAGAAATTCGAGCTGTGACTGGTAATTTTGCTGAGGCTGAAAATATGCTCAGAAGTCAGCAAGCTGACGGGATTTTACTGTTGCCGAGTAATCTTTCAAATAGCATTCGCCGTGGTGAAACCGGTGGAATTGGTTTATATCTCAGTGCTGCAAACTTTCTAAAGACACAAAAAATTGGCTTAGGTTTAGCCAGTTCGATGGAAAATGCCCTCGTCGAATATGCAGAAAAATTCCAGAACATATCCGATTTTAGCCCAGCTTTATCTATCCATAAGATTCCATTATTTAATCCACTTTCAGGCTATGGCAGCTATATTTTCCCAGCGGTTGCTCCCTTAATTATTCATCAGACGATTTTATTGGGTCTGTGCATGCTTATTGCGACCTATCGACAAAACACCACATGGCGTCCAAGCTATACACAATTAGCTGGCATTTTCTTGTGTATTTTGACCATTGGAACTTTGGGGTGCTTCTATTTATTTGGTTTTACCTTTTGGCTGAATGACTATCCACGGGGTGGAAATTTGTGGGGCATGTTCATTGCTGTACCCATCTTCCTCAGTTGTATTATTGCGATGACGCTCTATCTAGCCACCTTTCTTGACCTGCCAGAACGTGCAGGACATGTCATCGTTTTTAGTTCTATTCCGCTATTTCTACTTTCGGGAACGGCATGGCCACATGCAGCTATGCCTGAATGGATGCAAATACTCGCTCAAGCATTACCTTCGACCCAAGGCATTCAAATGTTCCTTCAACTCAATCAGATGGGTGTGCCTACAGTAATCGTCATCCCAAAACTGCTTTACCTCACAAGTATTGGACTGATTTTTTTATGTCTTGCTGTCTGGCGTTTAAATTTTGCCAAAAGATAAAACTGTTTGTGCTGTAAGACATGTCTGGTCTCAAGCGAAATGCGTTCAAACCTATTCATCATAGACTCGAACGCTTTGCTTCTTAGCATGTCTCAAATATTAATTCTTTCTGCCACCTATTAACTGTATGCTGTTGGCGTCACAGTCGATGCTTCATCCACTTGAGTATTAAAATCATCTGCATCTGAGGTGATCTCAGTAACCAAATCATCTGATTCTTTTTCTGCAGCGTTTTCAAGCCAGAATCCTTTCACTTTATCGTCCCCATCATGACCTGCAAATACCACACTCATATACAGTTCTTTTTTCGGATAATCATATTTATACACAATTGTTGTGGTCTTACCTTCTCCCAGCCGAGTATTTGCCATTCGCTGAATCACTTCCGCTTCAGCACTAGGTTGACCTGCAGGAATCAGCTTTTTCATACGTGAAAACAGCTCTGGATCTGCTAGCATCGCATCACGAACATTTTCTTCAACCAATACCAAAAAGCTGTCTTGATGGGGTTGGTGTAGTGCTGCGAATAATTTTTCTGACTTTGTACGCTGTGAGCTTGTCTCACTTGGTAGGCTTGATTCGAATTTTGCAATCAAGAAATCGCCGATTTTTTCACAAGCCGTTATAGGTAAGATTAAAGCAATGATGACGACTAATTTTTTCAACACCGTACAAGCCCTCTGGTTATTATTAAAATATATAAAGTTAAAATTTAGTTCGGATAATCTGTGTGATTTATAGAATTTTCACTGATTTATCTGCCTCACAAGTATAAAGCAAACTTCTATATAAAAATGAAAAATACAGGCTTACAATTAGTTTTTCGATCTTTCTAGGCAAATCAGAGATTTTGTGAAGTGTTCATTAATAACTCAATTTTATTCGTTCTATAAATTAAACTTAACAATCAAATCGCTTATACAACTAAAAATGATAATTTATCGATCAAACAGTTTGGTTTTGATCAAAATCGTTGGCTGTATTCTCATATAAACTGCAAAATATTGTCGTATTTATCTCCCAAATTATTCAGAACTTTTTGTCATGGCGGATTCAGTCTGTCTGCAACATTTGTTCGTGGATGACTGTGGGCTTTTTTCTCCCAAATCTGACATAAGAGCTGATGTATGAAAAAGATTAAGGTGAGCCTTGCCTGGCAAATCGTGATTGCTCTCATTCTAGGTATACTTGTTGGTGCTTTCCTACACTATTCTCCTGAATATCGTGATGCTTTAGTTAATAACTTTTTGACGCCTTTGGGCTCAATTTTTATTAACCTCATTAAGATGATCGTTATTCCGCTTGTTGTGTCGATGCTTATTTTAGGTATTGCCAATACAAGTCACGGTAGTAACTTAGGTAAACTAGGTTTCAAAACGATTATTTATTTTGAAATCATTACCACTGTTGCTATTTTAGTCGGTTTAGTTGCAGCCAACGTATTCCAACCTGGTGCCGGCATTGATATGTCTGCATTGACGCAAGTCGATATTTCAAAGTATCAAGAAACAACACATGAAGTCAGTGAACATTCTCATGGTTTGATTCAAACAATACTTTCACTTATTCCATCTAACTTTTTTGCAGCTTTGACGAGTGGTCAAATGCTCCCAATCATCTTTTTCTCTGTGATGTTTGGTGTAGGTTTAGGTGCGCTTGATCAGGAAGTAAAACAACCTTTAATTAAAGTGTTGACCGCTGTTTCTGAAACGATGTTTAAAGTTACTCACATGATCATGATGTTTGCACCTATTGGTGTATTCGGCTTGATTGCTGCAACTGTTGCGAATTTCGGCTTCAGCTCACTTGTGCCACTGCTTAAACTCGCAGTTTTAGTTTATGGCGCAATATTCTTCTTTATTTTCATTGTATTAGGTGCAGTTGCTAAATTCTGTGGCTTCAGTGTTTGGGCCATTATCAAGATCTTAAAAGATGAATTGATTCTCGCATATTCAACTGCAAGTTCTGAAACCGTCCTCCCCCGTATTATGGAAAAAATGGAAGCTTACGGTGCTCCGAAACCGATTACCAGTTTCGTGATTCCAATTGGCTATTCATTTAACCTCGATGGTTCGACCCTATATCAAAGTATTGCGGCTATCTTTATTGCTCAGCTTTACGGGATTGATCTGACAATCACCCAACAAGTGATTCTAGTACTGACCTTGATGATTACCTCTAAAGGGATTGCAGGTGTACCTGGAGTTTCTTTCGTGGTCTTACTGGCGACTCTCGGCAGTGTCGGTATTCCTCTCGAAGGTCTGGCATTCATTGCAGGTATTGACCGTATTTTAGATATGGCACGTACTGTACTGAATGTGATTGGTAACGCGCTTGCGGTACTGGTGATCAGTAAATGGGAAGGCCAATTTGATACTGAAAAACAAAAAAATTATGCCTCTCATCTAAAAGATGCCGCTTAATTTGATGACATAAAAAAGGACGCTTAGGCGTCCTTTTTTACAGCTTTGTTTTTTTTTACCTAATTTTATTTATTTTTTTCGCCAAAAACTGAAATATTAAAATCTCGAATTTTGTTACTTCCTGCGGGTTTATCAAAACTTACATCATACTGTACAAGGTTTTTATTGGTATAACCGTACTCATAAGTAACTGTATATAAAGACGGCTTTTCAGTCGATTTTTCAATGTGCTTAGCCACTATATTTTTACGTGAGTAATCTTGTTTCGGAATACCTCGTGCAAATTTACGCAGCTCTTTTTCATTCTGTTCAAACTTCGCTTTGAGTTCTGGTTCAAAGTAAGTGTACAGCTTATCAAAATTGCCTTCACGTAATTGATCATAGGCAGCTTGGGCTACTTCAGTCTGTTCAACACTTGGGTCTGGTATTGCATTTAATGCTTTTTGGCCAATTTGGTCACAACCTGACAACGCTATGACACAACCTAGTAACAAAAAATTTGCCTTCATAACCACACTTATTCCTAATTTAAGCTTTTGAGTATATATAAAACTTCAAAGTTGATATTAAAATTAAGATATCTCTTTAACTTTTCTCTTTCCAACTTGTTGACAGTACATTAAATTAAACTCTGTTCACTTACGCAAGGTAAATGAGCTTCACTTTTAATGTATTTAAATAAAGTACCACTGAAAATTCTAAGGGTTTATTTAAGTACCAACTTTAGATGACTACCGATAATTTTAGCCAAAGGATCATCTTGTTTAAATAATACGGTGTAAAATACAGTTTGCTGCTCGTATTCATACTTAAGGTTTGCTTCAATTAGTTCACCATGCACACTATTTTTAATACTTTTATATTCCAACATTTTATAATCTAAAACTTTTTCAAAATATGGAATATATGAAGATATTTCTGGTAATAATGTTGGATCTTCTAACAAAGCTTGATAAAACTTCTCATCTGTTATTTTCTGGATTTGATCTAAATCTTTATCACGTATAGCAACATACAATTGCTCAATGTGTTTAAGTTGCAAAGGTGTCAGCTTATAAGGAATAGATGATTCTTTTTTTATACCTTCATTAAACTCTACGGACGTCGGCTCACTACATCCCATTAATGCAAAACAAATGACTATTCCTTTGGTTCTAATTAATTTTTTGAAATACATTTAAGTCACTATTCTTGTTTATATAAATTTTTGTTAATACTATTCATCTATCAAAAAGGACGCCGTAGCGCCCTCTTTTCTCAATCTTCAATTAGTCTTCTTCAGGCTCATTGAGATCTGATTCATTGTCATTTTGATCAATAATCGTTGAGTCATCTACAAGTTGCTCAGTTTCGATTGCTTCCACTTCTTCAAAAGTTTCGTCTTCTTCAACTGCTTCGATCGCCACAACACCGACTAAGATTTCGCTTTCACCTAAACGGATCAAACGAACACCTTGAGCATTACGACCTGTTTGTGCCACTTCAGACGCACGTGTACGAACCAACGTACCGCCATCTGAAATTAACATTAGCTCTTTAGACGCATCAATCGCTACCGCACCAACAAGTTCACCGTTACGTTCAGATGTTTTAATTGCAATAACACCTTTACCGCCACGTTTCTTGGTTGGGAAGTCATCTACTGGTGTACGTTTACCATAACCATTAGCTGAAGCACAAAGTACTTCACCAGTTTCCGGAACAACCACCAATGACACTATACGGCTAATGAGAGCTGAATCAGAGGTATCGTCATCATCAGATTCTACATCCGCATCCTCAGCGTCTTCAGCTTGAGCTGCCGCACCAATGGTCACGCGCATACCACGGACACCTTTGGCAGAACGGCCCATTGAACGCACGTCAGTTTCTGCAAAACGAATGGCTTTACCTTCGTTTGAGAACAACATGATTTGTTGTTCGCCATCAGTAATAGCAACACCAATTAAGGTGTCATCACCATTGAGTTCAATCGCACGTAGACCGTTAGAACGAACATTCGAGAATTGTTCTAACTCAACACGTTTAATCGTACCGTATTCTGTTGCCATAAATACGTAGAAGTTTTTACGAACGGCTTCTGCTTGCTGTGCAAAGTCATTGATGATTTCATCATCAAGATCAGTGGTAGAAAGCTCTAAGCCCAACTGTTTCAATTGAACACGTAATGCATCAGACAAGTCATCTGCACCGTCTTCAGTCTCAGCAAGTGCAGCTTCTAAACCAGCAAAATGACTATTAATCACTTCATTGGTTTGTAGCTGTGCACTATTGGCTTTTACAAATGCTTTAAAGTCAGCCAAGCGTTCTTTAAATTTCTTCGGCGCATCAACCACAGGTAAAATAGCGGTGATGGTTTCGTTTTCATCTAATGGCAATAAGTTCACCATCGGACGACCTTTCGCACCACGAGATGCTTGAGGTACTTCATACACTTTCAAACGATAAACTTTACCCACATTGGTAAAGCAAAGCACTGTTGCGTGGTTAGAAGTCACGATCAAATGTTGGATGTAATCGTCTTCTTTCATTGAAGTTGCAGACTTACCACGTCCACCACGACGCTGTGCAGCGTAGTCTGACAATGGTTGAGTTTTTGCATAGCCTGATTTAGAAACAGTTAGTACCATTTGCTCTTCAGGGATTAAATCTTCACGAGAGAAGTCGATACGTGATTCCACGATATCGGTACGACGTGCATCGCCATATTGTTGAAGGATTAAAGCCAATTCTTCTTTAATCACGTTCATCAATAAGTTGAAATCGTTCAAAATTGCCGTGTATTCAGCAATTTGACCAAGAATTTCTGTATATTCAGCTTGTAACTTGTCTTGTTCTAGACCAGTTAAACGATGTAAACGAAGTTCTAAGATCGCACCCACTTGGGTTGGAGACAGACGATAAATATCACCTGTTAAACCAAATGGACGTGCTGGATCTTCGCCTTCAATTTCATCTGGACGGACAGATACCGCGCCTGCTTTTTCAAGCAAGGCAACAACACCTCCGCCTGCCCACTCGCCCGCTTGTAAACGTTCGCGCGCTTCGCTTGGATTTGCAGATGTTTTGATGGTTTCAATGATCGCATCGATATTTGCCAGAGCAACCGTCAAACCTTCTAAGATATGTCCACGTTCACGTGCTTTACGCAATTCGAACATGGTACGGCGTGTGACCACTTCCTGACGGTGACGGATAAACGCTGCAATAATATCTTTCAAGTTCATTAACTTAGGCTGACCATTATCGAGGCAGACCATGTTAATGCTGAATGAATTTTCTAATTGGGTATTTTGGAATAGGTTATTTACAATCACTTCGGCGTTTTCACCACGCTTCAAGTCAATTGCAATACGCATCCCTTCTTTATCTGATTCATCACGAAGTTCAGAAATACCTTCAAGTTTTTTCTCTTTAACCAACTCAGCAATACGTTCAATGGTTTTTGCTTTGTTAACTTGATAAGGAATTTCAGTGAAGACAATCGTGCTACGGCCCGATTTTTGGTCTTCTTCAATGTGATATTTACCACGGATATGCAAACGGCCTTTACCAGTACGGTACGCATCGACAATGCCTGATTTACCGTAAATGATGCCGCCTGTAGGGAAGTCTGGACCAGAAATGTGTTCCATTAACCCTTCAATGCTGATATGCGGATCGTTGGCATAAGCAAGACATGCATTAATGACTTCTGTCATATTATGCGGAGCCATGTTCGTTGCCATACCTACTGCAATACCAGCTACACCGTTAATCAACAAGTTAGGCACACGTGTTGGCATTACTTGTGGAATACGTTCAGAACCGTCGTAGTTGTCTTCCCACTCTACGGTATCTTTCTCAAGATCCGCTAAAAGTTCGTGGGTTAATTTACGCATACGAACTTCGGTATAACGCATTGCTGCTGCACTGTCACCATCGACAGAACCGAAGTTACCCTGACCATCAACCAATTGATAGCGTAAACTGAAATCTTGAGCCATACGAACAATGGTTTCGTATACAGCTGAGTCACCATGTGGGTGATATTTACCGATGACGTCACCGACTACACGGGCAGACTTTTTGTAAGCTTTGTTGTAGTCATTGCCCAATTCGTGCATTGCAAAAAGCACACGACGGTGAA
This sequence comes from Acinetobacter sp. YH12076, assembly GCF_013419525.1. Classification (NCBI taxonomy): domain Bacteria; kingdom Pseudomonadati; phylum Pseudomonadota; class Gammaproteobacteria; order Moraxellales; family Moraxellaceae; genus Acinetobacter; species Acinetobacter sp. YH12076. The sequence goes on from NZ_VOZY01000006.1 coordinate 52,865, forward strand.
CAGGTTTGAGACCATCTCGGACATCTGGCAACGCACGTGACACAATCACGCTCATTGCATAATCGAGATATGAGCTCTTCAGTTCATCCTCAATGGCAATCGGTCTAATTTCCGATACGCTCATGCATACTCCTTGTTATACAAGCAGAATTCTGCCCGCATTTATATATCGTAAATCTGTAAAAATTAGTTCAAAAAATACTGAACCAATATCAAAAATCAAGTCGGACAGTATAGCATAAAAACCCTGATTTTTGTGCCAATCATCTTGCACTAGAACCATGATTTTTTGTATTTATTTTAAGCATTTTGATTTTATTTGCTGTGAAAAAAACCTCTACGAATAGAGGTTGTTTGATGTTCAAAAGATTTCTTTTCGAAGCTTCAAATTTAGGGGCATAAATGTGATAAAAATCACTCTTTATGATATTGCATGACCTCTAATTCTTGAGGCACATGATCATGCTGCAACCATGGGTATGCTGTTAGAAACAAACCAAAAATAAGCGGAAATTCATAAACTTCTTTGATGAAATCTTTATAAGCCAAATCGTACAAAAATAAAAAACTAAGACTTCGACTATGCTCAACTGCATCAGAAATAAATAAGCCCATTATCACCAAGCCGAATGGCCAAATTGGCAAAGCCAAGGTTTTTAGTTTATGTACAATTTCTTGACGCATAAGGCGAAAATAGCATAAAGACGACTGGTGCAATCATGAATACCGAAATTAAACGAAAATACGGTTTAGGCACATCAGGAAAATAGTCACGCCCCCAACTAATACTGCGACCAAATAGCAACAACCACCATGCGACAGCCCACAACCAAAATTGTTTCTTTCCATCTTGCATTTCAAGTGGTCGAATATAGAAAAAAGTATAAATCGCAAAAAACAGCAATAACAATGCTTGGACCGATTCAACTGCTGTAACAGTCATTCCATCAAATAAAGGAAAAGAGATACTTTGTAAAACAGGAAAAAAGTAAACAGCAGATCATCAGCACCAATACACTGACTGGTAACTGAAAATCAAATTTCAAAGGGAGACTCCGCCTAAAAGGCAAGTTCAATAAAAAAGCAATGTTAACACAAAATATACAATCCTTTAAGCTTGCTTTAAGTTTAAGATTCAAACTTGAAAGATAAATTTTTATTATTTTATTTTAAATCTTTGTATTTTTTATAATTTATTAATTTCCATCCTATTACCAAGCGATTGCTCCTGCTTACTTACCATTTAAGTTTCAACATACGTTTAGCTTACGCCACAGTAGTGCCTAATACTGACAACAAGAAATAATATCGTAAGAATTTTGAAGTACGAAATTAAGAATCCACCACTCTCATAAATATGAAAAATAAAAGTGCAATGCATATTTATGTACATTCACGTATGGTTAATCGATTACGCATGATCAAGAAGATCTACCAGACTATTCACTCCGCAATAAAAAACGCTCCTAAGCCATAAGCTTAGGAGCGTCTTGAACTGTGTTCAGAAATTAGATTTTAGATACTAATTCTGGAACAACAGTATTCAAATCACCCACTAACCAGTAGTCAGCTACTGAGTTAATTGGCGCTTCTTCATCTTTGTTGATCGCAACGATCACTTTAGATTCTTTCATACCTGCCAAGTGCTGAATCGCACCAGAGATACCTACAGCGATGTACAAGTCAGGAGCAACGATTTTACCTGTTTGACCCACTTGCATATCGTTTGGTACGAAACCAGCATCAACTGCTGCACGAGATGCACCTTGTGCTGCACCAAGTTTGTCAGCCAATGGATCAAGAACAGTGTGATAGTTTTCACCTGAACCAACACCACGACCACCAGACACCACGATACGCGCAGCTGTTAATTCTGGACGTTCAGATTTCACGATTTCTTCAGAAACGAACTTAGAAATACCAGCATCACCAGTAGATGCAACAGCTTCAACTGCAGCAGAGCCGCCTTCGCTTGCAACAGCATCAAATGCAGTACCACGAACAGTCGCAACTACAACAGACTCGCCAGACTCTACAGTTGCAATCGCGTTGCCTGCATAGATTGGACGTTTGAAAGTTTTAGGACCTTCAACAGTAATGATGTCAGTGATCATGCTTACGTCAAGTAGCGCAGCAGCACGTGGAAGTACGTTTTTGCCCGTTGTCGTAGAAGCAGCAAGGATGTGAGTGTAACCCGCACCGATAGAAGCAACTAATTTAGCAACGTTTTCAGCCAATTGATTAGCATAAGCAGCGTCGTCAGCAAGTAATACTTTGCTTACACCCGCAACTTTAGCTGCTTGGTCTGCAACTGCTTGAGCGCCTGAACCAGCTACTAATACAGTGATATCACCACCGATTTTTTGCGCTGCAGCAACAACGTTAAGAGTTGCACCATTTAGTGCTTTGTTGTCGTGCTCAGCGATAACTAAAATACTCATGATTTTTATCCTTCTGTATTAGATCACTTTCGCTTCGTTTTTCAATTTATCTACAAGCTCGTCTACAGACTTCACTTGTACGCCCGCTTTACGTTCTGCAGGAGCTTCAACTTTAACAGTTTTAAGCTTAGTCGCAGGTGAAACGCCATAATCAGCAGGTGACTTAGTATCAAGCGGTTTTTTACGCGCTTTCATAATGTTTGGAAGAGCAGCATAACGTGGCTCATTCAAACGCAAGTCAGTAGTGATAATTGCAGGAAGTGCAAGTTCAACAGTTTGTAAACCACCGTCAATTTCACGAGTCACTTGTACTTTGTCGCCTTCAACTTTAACTTCTGAAGCGAAAGTACCTTGGCCAGCACCTAAAAGCGCGCCAAGCATCTGACCAACTTGGTTAGAGTCGTCATCAATTGCTTGTTTACCAAGAAGGATCAATTGAGGTTGTTCAGCGTCTACAACACCTTTTAGGATTTTTGCAACTTCAAGTGCACCTAACTGGCTGTCGTCAGCTTCAACAAGGATACCGCGGTCTGCACCAAGCGCCATAGAAGAACGGATTTGTTCTTGAGCTTCTTTAGGACCAATAGAAACAACAACGATTTCTGAAACAGTTCCTTTTTCTTTTAAACGAACCGCTTCTTCCACTGCGATTTCACAGAATGGGTTAATTGACATTTTAACGTTCGTTAAGTCAACACCACTGTTGTCCGGCTTAACGCGAACTTTAACGTTGGCATCAACCACACGTTTTACAGCAACAAGAGCCTTCATGTAATCCTCGGCTGTTTTAGCAAATGTAAATGTTGAGAAAAGTTATATTAACTCTTCACTTTAAATTTTTTAGGTGCCCTATCTTGCAATGTGTACGGCATTTCGGTCAAGTCACAATTATCGAAAGACCTGTAAAAAAGCGTAATTTCCTTGAACTTATCGTTCACATTTTTTAGAGAATGGTTCAGTTATCCAAAAAAACGCATTATTCAGTTATTTTTTAAGCATTGATTTTTATTATTTTTTTACTTGATTTAGCTCATCAAAAGATCTGATTTAATATCAATTTTCGATCAATCTTTCTGAAATAGAGCTTTCCCTCTACACATTCGGCAACATATCTAAACTTGTCATTTAAGATAGAAGCATAATGAATTTAGCGTTCATTTCACTTTTCTGAAGCTAATTGGCGTGTTTTTCTCCTGTTCTTATTCTTAATATCTGCCGATATTCAGCACATATAAAAAAACCTCCGCTTCCACGAAGGTTTTAGTTAAGGCATTTATTTCTATTTACATTTACTGTTTTTAATTGGCAATTAACCATGTCGCAGCAAGAGCCAATAAACCGCCTGATGTACCATCGATCCACTTTTGTTTGCGTTCATCAATTTGAGTTTTTTGTGTAATACGTGCAAAGACCACACTTAAACTACAATACACCACAAAAATCAGCCCAATAAAAATGAAGGACAAAATCAAACCTTGGCTCACAGTATTCGCTGATTTATCGATAAATTGCGGCAAAATTGCAAAATATATCAACATTCCTTTCGGGTTCAGTAAAGCCGTAAAAAAGCCTTTTTTAATCGGGTTGGACGCTGACTTTTTCTCAATACTTAATTTTTTACTGCTAAATACTGAACGCAGTAAATGCGTTGCCAAATATAAAAGATAAGCAATCCCCAACCAGCGGATTGTTTCAAACAGTAGTGGAAATGACACGATAATCGCAGCAATACCCAATGCCACCAAAATCGAGTGAACCAAGTAACCTGAGCATACCCCCACTGTTGCCATCATGCCTGCTTTTGCATCCTTACCCATCACTTGTGACAGGATAAAAAGCATATCGGGTCCTGGTGTGAAAATAAGGGGAATTACCGTTAAGGCAAACAAAGCAAATACAGACATTTCAATTTTCCCTTTCTATGTCCTGAAAGTGAAATTAGTATGTTTGAATCGCTTTAAAATAGGATATCAAATATTCTATAATAGATATTATTTTTAGAATTATATTCTATTTTATGAAGACATCTTCTAAGTCAATTCTAGTTAAACTAGATCGTATTGATAAAAATATCATTCGCGCACTTCAAAATAATGGCCGCATGCAAAATAATGACTTAGCCAAGGAAATTGGACTCTCGCCTTCTTCTTGTTTACGTCGGGTCAAATTACTCGAAGAAGCAGGTGTGATTCAGAATTACACCACCGTGGTCGATCCACAAAAGATTGGCTTTCAATTGATTTTATTCTCTCGTATTTGGTTGACTGGGCAAGATGCTGAAACCATCGATACTTTTATCGAAGCGATGAAAGAACTTCCTCAAGTCATGGAGTGCTACATTATTTTGGGTGAGTGCGATGCAATGCTCAAAGTAGTGGTGCCTGACCTAGAAAGTTACCGCAAATTTCAGTCTACTCACTTAACCAAGAAAAATGGCATCACCAGTGTAAAGACTGATTTACCAAGCCAAATCATCAAACAAAGCTTCCAGTTACCGTTAGAAGATTTATAAACAGAAATTGGTCTGCCAAGAAACAACTCAAGCATCAGAAACGACGAGGCTGATACTACAAGCTTGGCAATGTAGTGACGGATTACCTTCACAGCCTCGAATGCAAATATCTAGCTATGCGGTATTTCATTATATTTTAAGCAAAGAAAAATAATGATTTGCGGCACATTTGCAGCAATTGAATAGGAAATATCTAGGAGGTCTTTGAGCTCAATTGCTCAAGTGGGAAAACAATTGATTGCATTTACAGGCTCTCGCTATCAAAACTGAACAAATTGAATCAATAGCAGCGAAACGGATTGGCATTTAGAGATTTTTGTTTAGGCAACTAAGCTATGCAAAGAAGATCAACACTCTAACGCTCTGCTCACAAGCATCTCAACATGTCATGGAGCGGGTGATATAAGGGCTAAACATCCAAAACCAATGAAGATAGCCCATGAGTTGTTTATTTGACCAATGGTTTAGGCTGGCTGATTTTCCAAAAAGTCACGATGGATGTGGCTTAGGTCAATAAGTTCATACTTTGCCAAATTAAAAATACGCCAAATGGTGAGGGCATCTTCTTTACTGTCAAATTTCGCAGTTGCTTTATTGGTAAGCTGCCATTGTTTATCCGAAATCCAAATAAAGTATTGGCCCGTCTTCGCATTAAACGCCTGAACTTTACCATCGGCATTAATCCCTTGTAGCTGCGCACCTTCAGGCAATACAGCTTCTACTTCAGGCAAACTGATTTCAACAAAGTGTTTGATCTGGCGTAAGCCGTATCCTGCAAAAATTTCTTTTTGCTGACCATTTAACTGGTCATATTTTTCTTGAATATCTGAAATCATGGTATGGCCTATATATTTTTAACGGTACAGCAATTTAGTAAATGGCGAATTTCACTTCAGCACTTACGTCAATTCAATAATGGACAATTTTTATACCCGATAATTTGAATTTTTATAATGCGACAATAGTTCAAAATGTCGGTCAATTTTACCAATATTTTTTCACATCCTTATTTAATTTTCATGAAGTAGACCACTTTAGGATAAAAAATGTGAAATATAGCCTGTGTATTTAAGCAAAATTTAGACCACTGAGTACCAAAGTCGTTTTTGCAATTGTTACGAATCTTTATGCTGTGCCCTTGGATGGGCCTGATCATAAACTTGTGCCAATCGATCAAAATCCACATGGGTATAAATTTGTGTAGTGGTTAAATTACTATGCCCCAACATTTCTTGTACAGCACGCAAGTCACCGCTATTGGACAACATATGGCTAGCGAAGCAATGTCGTAATAAATGCGGATGTAAATCGACATTTACACCTGCACGTCGAGCTTGAAATTTAACTCGATTTTCTATTTGTCTTACCCCCAGTGGATTACCTTTTTGAGTGATAAAAACTTGGGCTTCTGGGACAAAATCACCATGCCATGCAGGATATAATTGCAACCAATGCATCACAGCCTCTTTGGCTTTAGAACCAAAAGGTACAATGCGCGTTTTATTCCCTTTACCCGTAATACGTAACAGTTGGCGATTAAAATCAATATCTCGAATGGTTAAGCCCTGCACTTCAGCCAAACGTAAACCACTTGAATAGAGCAGCTCCAAAATCGCTTTATCACGTATCCAAAGCTGCCGTTGAGTTTCACTTTCTGGCTCAGGCTGTTCCATGATTTGTTTAATGGTTTCAATATCGACCAATCCAGGTAAAGGACGTGATTGGCGTTTGAGCTGAAAATCATCTGCAGGATTAAAATTGAGATAATTTCCTTGTTCTGCCCATTTCATAAATTGGCGTATCGAAGATAACATGCGCTGCAAACTACTTGGACTGAGCTGAAACTGTTCCACTTTATGAGCAACAAATTCACGCAGATCTGACTTTTCAACATCATGCAGTGGCAAGTTGCGTATTGTACAAAATTGGAGAAAATCACTGACATCACGCTCATACGCTTGCAATGTATGTTTAGACTGATTTTGAATTTCACGTTCCTTCAACCACATAGTCAGTAGTTGACTCTGATCCATCGTCATCTGTCTTCTCCCATTTCAACATGTGCTTTAGCGTTTCAGTACATTCTCTAAAGCGATTTCACATATCTGTTTTATGAAAAGAGTCTAGCAAAGAACCCCTTAGGCTTACCATCAACACGTTGGTAAAAAGCTTGCGTTTCATTAAGCAAATACCCTTCTACACCATCGACACTGTGCGGATTGACATGGATCAGATCCACTGGACATTGCTCTTTTAAACTATCCTGTGTGATACGACCAATTTTACTGTGCAAATTTTGAATTTGTTGTTCAGATAATCCTGCTTCTAAATCTAATCCAATGAGCAAAGTTGGTGAATCATCTCGAGCTTGATTCAGCATTTGCGCTAAATAGGCAGCTTTTACCACACGCTCTGTGCCGAAAAAAATGCTTAATTGATCAATCATAAACTGCGGATATTCCGTTGGCTGACCAATTAAAACTTCCGTATCTTCCGTAACTTCATAGTTTTCTGAGGGCTGAATATACTGCCCGTTCAGCAAATGTTGAATTTCTTCTGGTACAAAGTCCTTCGTCGCATCAGGTGATTGTGGATTCAATACAAGCCTTGCCCCAATGGTCATTTCAAATAATGCCTTGGTTGGTAGCCGGATATACGACTCCTCTTCAGATATTGACAACCGCATTTTTTCCAAGGACGTAAAAAACGGGATGGCGCAATCATAAGTCTCATCTTCCCATGATTTCAATTGAACGCTGTCGCCTTCATCCAAGATCAAAGCTTCGGCAATACGTGAATCACGTCCCCCTGTTGTTCCCACACAATACACATTGGCCGCTAATAATTGAGCTAAAAATTCGGGTCGATACGCAGGTTCATGTAAAGCTTTATGAAAAAGTTGCTCTAAGATTTCTTCTTTTATTTCTTCGTTTATTTGTTCCATGTTGACTACAATCCCATTGAATTATAATTTTTTATTCACTTTTTATTTTATGAAAAAAAGCCCTGAATTAATCAGGGCTTGGAGTTTAACCTTGGAAGTAACTTAAATCTAAGCGTCCTTCGTAAACTGTTGCGGTTGGTCCGGTCATCCAAACCACACCACCTTCTTGCCACTCAATTTGCAGCTTACCACCTGCCAACTCTATTTCGACCGAATTGGCTAATAAGCCACGACGCATACCTGATACTGCCGCTGCACAAGCACCTGTACCACAGGCCATCGTTTCACCGACACCACGTTCAAATACACGTAAGCGTGCATGTTTCTCATCCACAATTTGCATAAAACCAGCATTTACACGCTGTGGAAAACGCTCATGCGATTCGACTTGTGGACCAATTTTAGCAACGTCTGCGGTAATGACATCAGGAACGATCGTCACTGCATGCGGATTACCCATACTCACCACATCAATGGTGAGCTGTTCATTATTCGCCAATGCAATGTCGTATAAGTTTTCAGGCTCTTCCGCAATAAATGGAATTTCATGCGGCAAAAAGCGTGGATAACCCATATTAACGCGCACCCAACCATTCGCACCTAATTCAGGCTCTACGATACCTGACTTGGTTTGTACTTTGATTTTGGTTTTGCTGGTCAACTTACGTTCATGCACAAAGCGCGCAAAACAACGTACACCATTACCACATTGTTCAACTTCCGAACCATCCGCATTAAAAATACGATATTTAAAATCAACATTGGGTAAATCAGGCGGTTCTACAATCAAAAGCTGATCAAAACCAATACCAAAATGACGGTCGGCCAAACGCTGAATCGTCACTGTATCTAAATAAGCCCGTTGGCTAATTAGATCGACCACCATAAAGTCATTGCCAAGGCCATGCATTTTGGTAAATTCTAATAACATCTCGAATTTCTCCTTAAGGCAATATACGTTCACGTTCCCATAATGATTCAATGGTTTCACGCTCCCGAATCAAATGAGACTGATCACCATCAACCATCACTTCAGCAGCACGTCCGCGGCTGTTGTAGTTTGAGCTCATGACAAAACCATAAGCACCCGCACCCAATACTGCAAGCACGTCATTTTCTTGAATCGCCAACTGACGTTGCTTTCCTAGGAAATCGCCGGTTTCGCAAATCGCACCAACAACATCCCAGTCTTTCTTTTCTGTATCTGTACGAGGTGTTACTTCCTGAATATCCATCCATGCTTCATATAAAGCGGGACGGATTAAGTCGTTCATTGCAGCATCAATAATCGCAAAATTACGATGATTGGTCGGTTTGAGCAAATCAACTTTAGTTAACAACACCCCTGCATTTGCAGAAATACTACGCCCCGGCTCCATATATACCTTAAGGCCTAATTTTTCTAATGCCGGACGCATTGCCTGAGCATATTCTTCAACGGTTGGCGGAACTTCGTCTTTGTACGTTACGCCTAAACCACCACCAATATCGATGTGTTTTAGGTGAATCCCCATCTCTTTCAGTTGATTAATCATCACAATGACACGATCAAGTGCATCAACAAAAGGCTGAGTTTCAGTCAACTGTGAACCGATATGACAATCAATCCCGATAATCTCAAGATTTGGCAATGATGCCGCATACGCATAGGTGTCAAAAACGCTGTCTGAAGGAATACCGAATTTATTTTCTTTTAAACCCGTAGAGATATAAGGATGGGTTTTGGCATCCACATCTGGATTTACACGCAATGAAATCGGTGCTTTCTTACCCATTGCCGCAGCAACTTTTTGGATTCGATCCAACTCTGCATGTGATTCAACGTTAAAACATGCAATACCCACGTCCAATGCTTTTTGGATATCGGCTTCTGTTTTACCCAAACCTGAGAATACAATTTTAGAAGCTTCACCACCGGCTTTTAATACACGTGCGAGTTCACCACCCGTCACGATATCAAAACCAGCGCCCTGCTTGGCAAGTACGTTTAACACCGCAAGATTAGAGTTTGACTTTACCGCAAAACAAATTTGATGGTCGATAAAGCTAAATGCACGGTCCATATCTGAATAATGCTTTTCAAAAGTAGCTTTTGAATAAACATAAAGCGGTGTGCCATATTGCTGTGCAAGCTGTTGTAAAGAACATTGCTCTGCATGCAATACCCCATTCGTACGGGTGAAACTCATGAAAGTATCCTTTCTATAAAAGCATTAAGGTGTAGGGTTAGAATTTGAAGATTCCGATTCAGTTGCAACAGAAGCCGCTTGTTTTTCCTGCTTTTGCTGTGCAGGCGTATCTGGATAAATCAGATATTTTGCGCGCTTATCTGCATTTGCATCTGAAGGTAAATGCAATGCACCAGACTGACCACAAGCTGTCAGCAGCACAGCACTTGCTAATACAATAATTTTATAATTCATAAAACGATACATAAACGTACCTAATGAAAAGATTTTTCCGAGTATAACGTGATCAACCCGCGGATAAAAGAAAAGCCCTGTAATTCCAAGTGAGCTTTTTGCCATTCTGCACTAAATTTAAGCAAAATTTGATGGTGCTGTTTTCAAACCACATTTGTGTATTTTTCTATACCGATCAGGCTATTGATTTCACTGAAATAGCTTATCAATTTGAATGCTGTTTTATACTTCTATTAGCACTAATGAATACTGTGTATTAGTGTAAATTAAATCCATATCCAAATAAAAAAGCTGCCCCTTAGGAGCAGCTTTTTTATATTTTTACATCAGTTCAAAAATGTAAATTAATGGTGTTTTTTCTTATAAAAGCCGAAATAACCAATAATCAAAATGATGAACCAAATTGGGCTCACCATGAGCGCTTTCATGGTATCTGCTTCTAGCGACAAGACATAAATCATGCCGATGAAGAAGATAATCACGAGCCAGCAAGTATATAAGCCACCTGGTAATTTAAAGGTTGATTTCGCATGCAGCTCAGGACGAGTTTTATAGTAAACGATATAGCTCCAGATAATCATGAGCCATACGCAGATAAATAAAATCGTAGAAAGTGTGGTTGCTAATGTAAAGGCTTCAACCGTGTTCGGTACGAAATACTGTAATGCAGCGCCCAACAGTAAACAAACTGCCGAGAAATACAACGCATTTGCCGGAACTGCACGTGAGTTTAGACGGCCAAACGCTTTTGGACCTTGCTCTTCACGAGATAAACCAAACAACATACGTGAAGTCGAGAACACACCACTATTCATCGATGACATAACTGATGACAACACCACCAAGTTCATAATAATCGCAGCAGCAGCAATACCGGCTTGGCTAAACAAGTTCACGAATGGTGAAATGCTTGGGTCAATGGCATTCCATGGCGTAACAGACATCACAATCACAAGTGCAAGCACATAGAAAATAATGATACGAATCGGAATCGAGTTCACAGCTTTAGGCAAGTTGTGTTCTGGATCTTTGGTTTCTGCTGCCGTAGTACCAACGAGTTCTACGCCGACAAAGGCAAAAATAGCAATCTGGAAACCTGCCAAGAAGCCAGTTACTCCTGTTGGGAATAGACCACCATGTGACCATAAATGTGTGAATGATGCGATTTCACCTGTCGATGAGGTAAAACCGGTAAAGATCATCCAAAGACCGACACCAATAAGCACCACGATTGCAATAATCTTAATCAGTGCAAACCAGAACTCTAATTCACCAAAAAGTTTAACCGTAACAAGGTTTAACCCCATGATAAATACAATGGCGGCAACACTGATCATCACCCCTTCTTCGGGCGAGAACGGGTTACCTCCATTAAAGAATTGCAGGTAATAAATGATGGCCGATAAATCAGCAATCCCTATAGTGATCCAGCACAGCCAATAGGTCCAACCCACAAAATAGCCTGCCCACGGGCCGATTAAGTCGGTTGCAAAATCGATAAAAGATTTATATTCAAGATTTGATAGTAATAACTCGCCTAATGCACGCATGACGAGGAAAACCATAAAACCAATAATCATATAGATAATAAGGATGGACGGACCAGCTAAACTGATGGTCTTTCCTGACCCCATAAATAAACCTGTACCAATCGCACCACCAATCGCAATCAATTGCAGGTGTCGGTTGGACAAGCTTCGTTTCAAATCGCCGCTATCAGCGTGCGATCCATGAATTTCATTTGACATTATTTAATTCAACTTCGCGTTCCAATTGCGACAAATTAACGTAAAAATTTCAGAAAATACAAAATTATTTCTCATCATCTATATTTTCGGATTAAGTGACAAAGTTAATTTATTTTTCTTATATATAAAAATCTTAGCGCCAGTTCACATTTTAAAGCGACCAATAAAACAACAATTTACTTGTAATAACTTAAATTTTATGCAAAAAATATTTTACCAACGATAAAAATTTATGCCAAAAATCATGGAAGTTTCTAACAATGGCATATCAATTGCTACAGATATCAAAAATGTAGCATTCACTCACTCAGGGCCGATAAGAAGAAGATACTATGCAAGAAATTCAAAATATCATGGAAACACTCAGTGGATGGGTCTGGGGCCCGTACATGTTGGTCCTCATTGTCGGAACAGGTGTATTCCTCACCTTCCGACTACTTTTCTGGCAATTTCGCATGTTGCCTTTCGCATTCAAACAAGTCTTTGGCAAGCATCCTAAAGCCAATCAACATGATGGCGATATTTCTCATTTCGCCTCACTTATGACCGCACTTTCTGCCACCATTGGTACAGGTAATATTGCCGGTGTAGCCACCGCTTGTGTGCTCGGTGGTCCGGGCGCAGTGTTTTGGATGTGGATAACCGCGCTCTTTGGTATGGCAACCAAATATGGTGAAGGTGTACTCGCTGTGAAGTTTCGTCATAAAAATGAAAATGGCGAAATGAACGGTGGTCCGATGTATTACATCGAACGTGGACTTGGACCTAAGTGGAAATGGTTGGCAGTGGTATTTGCCCTATTTGGTACTTTGGCATCCTTTGGTATTGGTAGCTCAGTACAGTCGAACACTGTCGCGCTTGCTGTGCAAAACAGCTTAGGGATCAGCACACTCACCACTGCAATCGTTATCACCATATTCTCTGCACTCGTTATTTTAGGCGGCATCAAATCCATTTCTAAAGCCTCTTCATTTATTGTTCCAATTATGGCGGTAGGTTATGTATTGGGTGGCTTAATCATTATTTTCACCAACCTTGAATTGGTGATCCCTGCACTAAAAATGATCTTTAGCTATGCATTTACGGGCGAAGCTGCTGCGGGTGGTGCGATTGGTGCTGCGATTCGTTATGGTGTGGCACGTGGTGTATTCTCTAATGAAGCAGGTATGGGCTCAGCACCTATTGCCGCTGCGGCTGCAAAAACAGACCACCCAGCACGTCAAGGTCTTGTCTCTATGACAGGTACGTTCTTAGACACCATCATTGTTTGCTCAATTACAGGTATCGTACTGGTGATGGGCTTCATCATGGCGGGACAAAGCTTTGGTGATCAAACGGGTGCCGTACTGACGATTAGTATTTTTGACAAACTACTTCCGGGCTTCGGTGGTTGGGTCGTGACTTTCGGTATTATTTTCTTCGCTTATTCAACCATTCTGGGTTGGAGCTATTATGGTGAAAAATGCTGTACTTACCTGTTAGGTGAAAAATCAGTAATGATTTATCGCTTAATTTACATCGCATCAGTATTTGTCGGCTGTGTCGTAACACTTGATCTCGTTTGGCTATTTGCCGATACCTTTAACGGTTTGATGGCTGCACCAAACTGTATTGCACTGTTATTGCTCTCAGGCATCATTGTAAAAGAATCGAAAGATTTTATTGAACGTCGTAAATCAGGTGAATTGTACTAATCCCCTGCTAAACAAAAAGCCACGTGAATTCACGTGGCTTTTTTATTCGGACTGAAAATCAATATTTACTTATTGAATCGTGCCAATTTGACCATCATCAAATTTGTCGTTTTTCGTATTGCTTTCATTGGCTGCTGCATCTTTTGGATCTGATTCAGTATCTTCAATAAAGCCTTCACCAAATTGGTCACCAAACTCATTTTCAGTATATTCAGAATCTACAGCACTGGCTTCCATCAGATCAGCTTCGATTTCTAGGGCAATTTCCAAAGATAAAGAAAAGAACAATACCCCCTGAATTTTCATGTTCCCTTGTTCATCTTCAAGATATTCACTGAGGGTTTTATATGCAGGGCTGCTTTCATCAAAAGGCACGTCAAGGTATAAATCACCTGTATAGCTATCGATTAAAGACTCACCTTCTAGCCCCATACAAGGGAAATAGTCGATATTTTGCAGGTCAAACCAGTGCATAACATCATTACGCACCGTATTTTTTTCAGGATGTTGATGATCATATTCTTCAAAATGCACAAATAACACATCACGATTTTTTTCACGTGCGATGGCATCGATATGTCGTAATAGTTCAGTCATGTGGTGACCCATTTCAAAAAATATAATGCGCTATTATAAAGTGCTTACTATGTAAAAGTGCAGCTATTGAAAATAAAACGACATCAATTGACCTTCATCAGTCATTTCATGCGATAAAAACTTGGTTTTTCGATGTATTCACCGCTATGCTGTGACTCAATTTGAGTTTGTGCACAGTAAATATTATGGCGAAAGCAAAAAGTGTCTATCGATGTGAACAATGTGGTGCTGATCATCCCAAATGGGCCGGTCAATGTACCGAATGTGGTGAATGGAATTCATTAGTCGAAGTCAATATTGCACCCGCCGTTACACACCGTGCACAGCCTAAAATGGGCGGTGGCTATGCAGGTCAAGCTGCTGCTGTGACCACCTTAAATCAAGTTTCAGTTTCGCATGAAACTCGAATGGCAACAGGTATTGGTGAATTTGACCGTGTGCTCGGTGGTGGACTGGTCACAGGTTCAGTTGTGCTGATTGGTGGTGACCCCGGCATTGGTAAATCCACTATTTTGCTACAAACCGCAACCTATATGGCGGCGAGTAAAAGTTCTGCCTTATATGTAACTGGTGAGGAATCTTTGTCTCAAGTGGCTCTACGTGCCCAGCGCCTAGATTTGCCGACCGATCAACTCAAAGTCATGGCAGAAACCTGTGTCGAGCGTATTTGTGAAGTTTTGGCACATGAGCGCCCTGCCGTTGCCATTTTAGATTCGATCCAAACCCTATACACCGAGACACTCCAGTCTGCGCCGGGCGGTGTTTCCCAAATTCGTGAATCGGCTGCACTCCTGACTCGCTTTGCCAAAAATAGTGGCACAGCACTGTTTATTGTCGGTCACGTAACGAAAGAAGGTTCTTTGGCAGGCCCTCGTGTGCTAGAGCACATGGTCGATTGTGTTTTGTATTTTGAAGGTCAGTCTGACTCGCGCTTCCGTATGATTCGTGCGGTGAAAAACCGTTTTGGTGCGGTCAACGAGCTTGGTGTATTTGGCATGACTGATAAAGGTCTGCGCGAGGTATCAAACCCTTCCGCCATTTTCCTGAGTCGTTATGATGAAGCCATTCCGGGTTCCATTGTCATGATTAGCCGTGAAGGTACACGTCCACTTTTAGTTGAAGTTCAGGCTTTGGTAGATGATGCGCACGGACAACCTCGACGCGTGGCCTTAGGTTTAGAACAAAACCGTTTAAACATGCTTTTAGCCGTTATGCACCGTCATGGTGGTGTACAAACTGCAGGACAAGATGTCTATGTCAATGTCGTGGGTGGATTAAAAATCACAGAAACCGGTTCTGACCTTGCGGTACTTTTAGCCTGTGCCTCTAGCTTAAGAGCTAAAGCCCTGCCACAGCATTTGGCAGTATTTGGTGAAGTCGGCCTTTCAGGCGAAATCCGCCCTGTACCCAATGGACAAGAACGACTCAAAGAAGCCATTAAACATGGTTTTAAAACCATTATTTTACCGCGTGGGAATGCACCGCAAAAACCCATTTCAGGTGTAGAAATTATTTCTGTCGCACGTTTACATGAGGCGTTGAGTCAGGCAATTACGCTGACCGATGAATCTGAGTCACGCTGAATCGTTTATTTTGAATGAATTTTCAATTTTTTACTGATGTTCTATTGAAATTCAGTACAAATGGCGGCATAACTAGATGGCTATTTTAACTTTATATAGATATAGGAAAATTTGATGGAAGTTCGACAGCGTGGTTTGATGACTGCTCTTTTAACAGCAGCCCTTTTGGTAACGCCGATTGCAGAAGCGAAACGTGCCGGTGGTGGTAAAAGCCATGGTATGAGCCGTCAAGCTGCTCCAACTCAGTCTTATCAGCAACCTCGTCAATCTGCTCCTGTTCAACAGCCTGCAACTGCTGGCGCTCCAGCAAAATCTGGCTCGAATGTGGGCGGAATGGTTGCTGCTGGTGTGGCTGGTGCTGCAATTGGTGCAGTCGCTGCAAATGCGATGGCCGATGACAATAACGGTCAAGCAGCTTCTGAAGCGCAAGCTCAACAACAGGAAGAGAAAGGTGGTATTCCAGGCTGGATCTGGATTTTACTTGCCGCTGCTGTTGCCTTCTTCATTTTCCGTAAGATGGGCGCAAAAAAAAAACTAGCCACTAACAATCCGTATGCGCCAAACAGCGGTGCAAACAATGCACCGTTTGGCCAGCAAAATGCTGCACCTCGTGCAGGCAATGACAATACGAATATTTTTGGTAATTCTGTAGGCGGTAATTCAGCAGCTTCAAATGCTCCATTTGGTGCAGCTGCTGCAACGAACGCGCCTTTTGGTGCCGCTTATACTAATAGCGGTAATCAATTGCCTGATGGTACAGAACCAGCAACATTCTTACGTGTTGCACGTCAGCGTTTTAACCACATTCAATCGATGAATACGGCAAGCAACATTTCTGAAATTCAGCGTTACTTAACGCCTGATCTTTACCAGTCTATGTATAACGACATTATGGCGAATAAAGATGAAGACGTTGCTGAGTTTTCTAACTTAAATGCAATGGTGGTCGATTCTGCTAACGAAAATGGTCAATACGTTGTAAGTGTGCGTTTTACAGGTACGGTAAGTGAAGACTTAAATAGCCTGCCACAGCCATTTGCTGAAGTATGGCATTTTGTTAAACCTGCGGGTTCTGATCAAGACTGGTTAGTTGCAGGCATTCAACAAGAGCAATAATGTAGAAAATTAAGCATTCTTGCATTCTAAAATAGCGACTCCGGTCGCTATTTTTTCGCCTTTAATTCCCCTCTTTTTAAATCAATTTCTACTCAGCATGCTGAAAAATCAATAAATTTGTGAATACATTATTCTAATTATTAATAATAATTGTTATCATTTAGATTAACTTTAATACAATTTCCAAGCGCTTAAGTATTTTATGAATAGCTCACCACCTGAGGCACTTGTGACACCCCTCACATCTGCGCTGCCTAAAACGCGTAAAGACACTCCTTCTCTATTGACCTATCGCTTGATGATTTTCTATCGCTTTGCCCTCGCTTTAGTGGGCGGATATGTTGTCGCGATGCTATCGGCCATCGTGATCGCAGATGTGTTTAGCGAAGACCGTGGAAGTGCAGCCATGAGTGCGACTTTAATTGCATTTATCCTGTGGAGCTGTGCATTTATTTGGGTCTTTATGGTAAATAAAACCCTCAAAGCAACTTTAGGCATTGTGATCCCTGCGGTATGTTTGTATGCCATTTACATGATGATGGGAAGCTAAAATGCGTGTTGATGCAAAAGTAGAGGGACCGCGCCAGTCCATGTCTTGGCTGCATACATGGGCTAGCCTTATCTTAGGTTGGTTGCTGTATGCAATTTTCCTGACTGGGACCCTAAGTTTCTTTAAAAATGAAATCAATGTTTGGATGACACCTGAGCTGCATCAATCTGTTCCAGCCAGTTCACAAGTCCAACAAACTCAAGTCGCACTGAATTATTTACAGCAAAATCATCCGAATGCAGGTGCTTGGAATATTTTGCTGCCGAATACGCGTCAAAATGCCACCTTAATTACCGTTCGTGAACAAGGTGAAGACCCTCGCGCACGCCGTGGTGGTAAACAAATCTACATTGATAGTGCTACAGGTGAAGTGCTTGAGCCGCGCGATACGCGTGGTGGTAATTTTCTCTATCGTTTCCATTTCGAACTGTATGGTATGCCACGTATGTGGACGCGATGGTTTGTCGGGATAGCGACACTGTTGATGTTAGTTGCCATCATTAGTGGTGTGATTACTCATAAAAAAATCTTTAAAGATTTTTTTACCTTCCGTTCAGGCAAAGGACAACGTTCTTGGCTCGATGCACATAATGCAACCGCAGTATTTGCGCTCCCCTTCCACATCATGATTACCTTTAGTGGCCTGTTGCTGCTGTTATTTACGATCATGCCTTGGGGGATTGAACGTATTTATGAAAACCGGGGACAATTTTTACAAGAACAAAATCGTGCTTTGGTTCAAGAAAATAAACCTGAAGGACGTGAATCTGCTCAAGGACGCGAAGAACGTGGCGAACGCCCACAGCAAGCCCGTGCCAATTCTGCACAAAACCCAGGTGAAAATCGCGCTGAAGGTGGTGAAGGTCGAGGAGATCGTCGCTCTAAACGTGAAGAGCAACCTATCGTTGCTGCACCGCTGACCAACTTAGCGCCAATCGTGACTGCGGTTCAGGCTGAATGGAAAACTAATCCTATTAGTACCGTTAGCATCATTGCACCGAATACAGACCAAGCTAAAATTGAGCTACGCGCCTTACATGGTGAAAGTGTTGCATATCGAAATGTCTATGCAAGTAAACAATTTGATGGCGTAACTGGCAAAGACTTAACTGACGAAAGTGCCAAGTTAAAGCACCCTTCTGTACCGATGGGTATTTACAATGTAGTGACCACGCTACATGAAGCACGCGGTGTAGACTTAGCTCTACGTTGGCTGCTGTTTATTTCAGGGATTGTAGGCACCCTGATGGTCGCTACAGGTCTCATTCTGTGGTGTGTAAAACGTGCGCCGCAACAGCAAAAACAAGGCTTTAAATCATTTGGCTACCGCACGGTTGAAGTGACCAATATTGCAGCGATTATTGGTTTACCTATTGCCTGTGCAGCATTTTTCTATGCCAACCGTTTTATTCCAGCACAGCTTGAAAACCGCTCGGAATTAGAAATTCGTAGTTTCTTTATTGTTTGGCTACTAACGCTTATTTATGCGATGTTCCGTACGCACCGTCAAGCGTGGCTGGAACTTTTAGCTTTTGCCACAGCAATTTTTGCCTTACTGCCGATTGTAAACTTCATGACTGGAGGTCAACCGCTTTGGAATACCATGGCAAATGGCCAATGGATGATTGCATCCTTTGACCTTGCAATGTGGCTATTAGCTGTTTTGTTTGCCTATTCATTTTACAAAGTGAAAAAGCATCAAGGGCTGCCTGTTAAAAAAGTACGTGGCACAAAGGAGGTTGAAGCATGATGTTCTTTCTCCTGATTTGGGCACTGAGTAGCTTAGGTTTTTTTGCCTTGGCAAGCAGCATGTCTAAACATCAAAAGCAGTTCTACAGCAAAGAACTAAATGTGGGCCAAACACGGATAGCCACGCTAGTCGGCTGGGCGCTATTGATCATCGCCTTACTACTTTGCCTCTCACTTGGCACGCCGAGCAATAACATCAGTTATTGGTTTGGCGCGCTGACCATTGCGGCTTTATTTGTCGGGCTATGTATTAGTTATATCGCTGAATATTTTTGGAAAATTATTGGTGCATTAGTTGTCGTATTTGTATTGTCAGCAGTGTTATTGAAATTTTAATTCATTAGACAACGATCTCTAAACATTCTCTAAACATTGAAAGCCAATCTTCGGATTGGCTTTTTTCATGCCAACCGATTAGGCTATGCCTATTCTGCTCTTTTGGATTACACATGTCTGAACTTTCAATCTCTCCTGCTTTATATAACCGCGCTATGGCAGGCAATAAAGATGCTCAATTTGAACTGGCTGAAATTTATATGCAAAGTGAAAATGATGAGCATGTTGAACTTGCTGAAGAATGGGCACTCAAAGCAGCTCAGTTAGGTCATGTAGAAGCAATGTATTGGCTGGGTGAAGGCTATGCAGTCTATGCCAAAGACATGCTCGAAGAAGATCCTGAAGAATCTAAAACCTATTTTGAGCATGCGCACCGCTGGTTAGAACAAGCGGCAAAACATGACCATCCTGCTGCAATTTTAGAACTCGCCAATTTTTACCGTCGCGGCGATGTGGTGGAAAAAGATGTCGCTAAATCCATTGAACTGGTTGAACAATCTGCAAAATTAGGTGAAGTTCAGGCCATGCGTGATTTGGCTTTTATTTATGCCAATGGCTTAGGCATCGACGCTGATGAAGAAAAAGCAGATTTTTGGAATGAAAAAGCCAATGTGGCTGAGCAGTAATCCAATTATTTTCTAAAAAATAAAGCCCATCTCATGATGGGCTTTTTACTTTTAACAAAATGGCTCAGCTCGCCATATAGTCATTTACATCCACCGTAATGACTTGTCGGCAAATGCCCTCTGCCCCACGCTGCTGTTCAAATACGTCTGCTGGCATGGCTTCAAAGCTGTCAAAAAAACTGATCTCTGTTTCGTCAATGTCATACACCAAAGAATGGTTCCCCACACCCTCTAGAGTATCGTAATACACAATCACAAACTGATTTTGTTCTAAAGCCTGCTGAATTTGTGCATAGCCAATTGCGGGCAATATAGGCAGTTCCAATTGGTCTGCTTCTGCATAACTGCGTTTTTCACTGTCCTGCAGCTCAGGATCATGCTCTGTGTAAAACTTGACTTGAAAACCAAACTTTTTCAGTCCTACAGCTAAACCAATGGTTGTTGTGCCATGGTCAGCTTCATAAGCGCAAACTTCGATGAGCTGCTGAATGTCTGCATCTATACCTAAGTGCTGCAACAGCATCCATACTGCAAAAATGCCGCCATTGGCTTCAAGATTGGCTAATTCTTCAGGCATTTCCAAAGACATAATAAGAACTCACAACTTAAATCTGCAGTGATAATAAACAAATCAGCGCGATTTGTACGGCAATTTTTATAAACATAGTTATGCCGCATCAAAAAAAATTTATCCCTAGTGCAGAAGTTTTTTAGGACGAAGATGTTTACTCCATACCAGGTTTAGCTTTTTACACCTTTGCCTTAGGCTTAGTCTTACTTTTTTTAGCGGTCTTAGATTCTTTCGAATCAGAAAAGGCATCCCACAGCAAAATGACAACGATAAGAACTAAAACCAAGGACAGCATTTGAAGGCCGTAAATCAGCCATGCAAACCCTGAATTACGAAGTTCAAAATAGTCTTGGTTAAGAAAAAATCGTGATTGATTCGGATTTTGAGTATTTACATACACTGAATACTGCTGCTGATGTATTGCATGCTCAGTTTTGAGTGCTGCTCTGACTTTTAAATCCTGCGACGTTTCAAGAAACCAAAGCATATATTGCGGGTCAAGTTTATCTGCAACACCTGTACTTATTTGCTCATTCAGCATGTATTGGTATTGCGCTCGCGTATACGCATATTGCAGTGAACGCCTGTGCCTATAATCATCAATTTCAACTTGATTAATCTGAACCTGATCTGCCAAAATCCAGTTGGGATGAGTCAGTTGAAATTCTTTAATTTGTAAAAAACTTGAACTAAAAAATATGGCTAAAACAGTGCTATACAAAACAATAAAACTGAGGCCATGACACAACCAGCTCCATGATTTTTTGCTGATAAATCTAAATACTGCATACAGTAAGCCGTACAACATTATTGAAAACAGCAACAAATGCCATTTGTCATTTTCATAGAAAAAAGTATAACAACCATATAAACAGGCACACATTCCCAAGAAATATGCAGCATATGATTTAAATTTTTCTAGGCTCATTACTTTGGTTATATCTCTTGCTGGATTGTGTCTTATGACGGACGTTTACTCACAAAAATAATGTCCAAATCTTGTTTCGGTACAAAATTCTTTTCAACCATTTGAAACTGCGTAGCGCTGATTTTCTTCACTTTACCTGCCCAGCAAAATGAAACCAGTTCGTTAGCATCCCGCTCAATAGTCAGCTTAAAATCTTGAATAGGTTTTGCCCAATTGGCACCTGTTTTTAAGATATAACCCAAAGCTTGAAATGGTCCATGCTGTGATTTGGCCTTTCTGAGTCCTACCTTAAAGTTTTTATCCATACAAAATTGTTGATTATACTCATCTGGATATAACGCCACAGAGCCACCCACCAGCGGTGCATATTGATGCTGTACGCGAGTAAATGCTTTGGCTTTAAAGGTTTGCTTCCAGCTGTAAATTACCTGAGATGACCATGAAATGACTTCACTCGAATCATTGGGCAATACTTTTTGCAGCTCTGCATTTTTACAGTTTCTGAGCTTTGTCTCGAATGTTTCATATTCATCATCTTGCCTGCTCCACGGATTCAGCATGTCTTTTTCCGTAAACCCGCATTGCTTAAAACTCTCCGTCATATCAATCGGGGCTGTTTTTTCATCTTTTTGAATAAAAGTGCGCACATGCATTTCTGGCTGAATCGTTTTTCCATTCACCTGAACTTTAAAACTTTTTAGCAATTTTTCAGTATTGGCAAAATCAGATTCAAAGAAGTTTTCAACTTTTGGCAGCGGAAATAAGACCGTTTCAGTCACATCTTTATTGCTTAAATTTTTGAACTGGTAATCGACCTTGATGATTTTTTTACTAATAAACAGGTCTTCACTGAGCATTTGAATATCTTTATTTTTCAGGTATTGCACACCGCCTGTTGCCACATAGCCTGTTGAATCGTTGGCATATGTTAGTGCTGAAAAACACAAGCATATGAATGCAGTTAATTTTTTCATTATTAGCTTCCAATTTTTTATATTTAAAATTGCACTAGAATATCATCGACCATTTTTCAGGAATATACTCATAAATTAGCCCTATCCCGATAATTATAAGGGCAATGATGCCAATCAAAATAATAAAACTCACTGCTTTTATGACTACTCTAAGGGTTAAATTTAAGCCTTTCGTATAATTTTCAATAAAGCCTGAAAATTTAAATAAGGATAAAACCCCAATCAAAATTAAAGGCAGAAAAAAAATATCTTGTGGTGAAAAGTCGCCTCGCCTTGCTGAGACAGCTTGTGAAGATACGAGTAAAACTAGGAAAATATTAAATTTTAATATATTCATGATATGTACGTTATTATCTTTTTATTATCAGATTATTCATCTACATATTAACCAATTTTTGATTGGAACTCACTCTATTTCCAAGTACAATACTGCCCTAGTCGAGGGATGCTGCGACTTTCTTATAGGCACTAAATATAAGATCGCTAGGCTCGACGATTCGGTTGGACACTCGTTCCAATCAACAACGGCATCCGCGAACTGAATGATCAATTGTTTTTATTAAGGAGATCGTGATGAACGCGGTTAATGCTTCATTTACAGATTATAAAGTTGCCGATATTTCACTAGCTGACTACGGCCGTAAAGAAATCAAACTTGCAGAAGCCGAAATGCCAGCCCTAATGGGTCTTCGCAAACGCTATGCAGCGGCTAAACCGCTTGCTGGTGCGAAAATCCTTGGCTGTATCCACATGACCATTCAAACTGCAGTTTTAATTGAAACTCTAGTTGAATTAGGTGCAGAAGTTCGCTGGACTTCTTGCAACATCTTCTCTACTCAAGACCACGCTGCTGCTGCAATCGCTGCTGCGGGTATTCCTGTATTTGCTTGGAAAGGCGAAACTGAAGAAGAATACATGTGGTGTCTTGAACAGCAAATCAATGTGAACGGTACACCTTGGGATGCCAACATGATTCTGGACGATGGCGGTGACTTAACTGCGCTTGTTCACGAAAAATATCCTGAAGTGATTGCTAAAATCCACGGTATTACAGAAGAAACCACTACAGGTGTTCAACGTCTTTACGAAATGCACCGCGACGGTACTTTAAAAGTTCCAGCGATTAACGTAAATGACTCTGTCACTAAGTCTAAAAACGACAACAAATACGGCTGCCGTCACTCACTAAACGATGCCATCAAACGTGGTACAGATATGCTTTTATCTGGCCGCCGTGCACTTGTAATCGGTTATGGTGACGTAGGTAAAGGTTCTGCTCAATCACTTCGTCAAGAAGGTATGATTGTACGTGTCACTGAAGTTGACCCTATCTGTGCAATGCAAGCATGCATGGACGGTTTCGAAGTTGTTGCTCCGTATAAAAATGGCATTCAAACGGGTAAGAAAGAAGACATCAACCTTGATCTTCTTCAAAATACTGACTTGATCGTAACAACAACTGGTAACTACCACGTATGTGACGCTGCAATGCTTGATTCATTAAAAGCGGGCGCTGTAGTTTGTAACATCGGTCATTTCGATACTGAAATCGACACAAATTACTTACGTGGTTATAAGTGGGTTGAAGTTAAGCCACAAGTTCACCAAGTGTATCGTTCAGAAAATGAAAATGATTACCTTATTCTTCTTTCAGAAGGCCGTTTGGTGAACCTTGGTAATGCAACCGGTCACCCTTCACGTATTATGGATGGTTCTTTTGCCAACCAAGTATTGGGTCAAATGCACCTATTCGCTGAAAAATTTGCTGATCTTCCTGAAGATCAAAAACAAGCGGCGATCCGCGTAGAACTTATTCCTAAGAAATTAGACGAAGAAGTTGCTGCTGCAATGGTTGCAGGTTTCGGCGGCGTATTGACGACTTTGACACAAGAACAAGCGGATTACCTCGGTGTTCAAGTTGAAGGCCCGTTCAAAGCTGAGGCTTATAAATACTAAGTTTTATAAATACCTCTCCCTAACCCTCTCCTAAAAGGAGAGGGAACTCTTCATTGTGAAAGCAAATTTGATGTTAACTCCAAATCACTATTACTTTCATAATGGAAGTCCCTTCTCCCTCTGGGAGAAGGTTAGGATGAGGGGATTTTTTTTAAATAAAAGTATTTATAAAAAAGGATTTGAACATGTCAAAACAGATTCCTATTTCCTTTGAGTTTTTCCCGACCAAAACTGATGCGGGCGCGGAAAAACTTAAAGTTGTACACCAAGAACTTCAATTATTAAATCCTGAATTTTTCTCTGTAACATATGGTGCAGGCGGTTCTACCCGTGAACGCACTTTGTCTACATTGAATGATTTCAACGGTAAAGGCACACCGGTTGCCCCTCACCTGTCTTGTATTGGTGATAGCAAAGCACGTATTGCTGAATTGCTGGATTTGTATAAATCGCAAGGCATTGACCGTATTGTTGCGCTGCGCGGCGACTTGCCGTCTGGTCAAGTGGGCTTAGGCGAATTGCCTTATGCAACTGACCTTGTACGTTTCATCCGTGAACATACAGGCGATCACTTCAAAATTGAAGTTGCAGCTTATCCTGAAATGCATCCTCAAGCAGACAGTTTTGATCTCGACATCAAACGTTTCTGCGATAAAGCCAATGCGGGCGCAAATGCAGCTTTGACACAGTTCTTCTTTAACCCAGATGCATACTTCTACTTTGTAGAGCGCATTCAAAAAGAAGGCGTGAACATTCCTGTCGCTCCAGGCATTATGCCTATTACCAATGCAAGTAATTTAATTCGCTTTGCTGATGGTACAGGTGCAGAAATTCCACGTTGGATTCGCAAACAGCTTGCGACTTATGGCGACGACACAGCGTCAATCAGAGCCTTTGGTCATGAAGTGATTGTAAAACTTTGCGAACGCCTGATTGCTGGTGGTGCGCCAAGCTTGCACTTCTATACCATGAACACCACTGACCCTACACGCCAACTTGTGAAAGACCTCGGTCTTGCATAAGACATTTCGACCTATTTGAGAGTAAAACTTTAATGCCACGTTTTTATATTGAAGCTGATTTAACTGTTGATACGACTGTTGAATTAACGGAAACAGTGTTTCATCACTGGGTAAAAGTTTTACGTGCTCAAGTGGGCGAAACTGCTACTTTGTTCAATGGGCAAGGTGGCGAATACCATGTTGAATTGATTGAAATCGCTAAAAAGTCGGCTGCCGTCCAAGTTTTGCAATTCAATCCAAGCAATCGCACACCACATTTTACGGTACTATTGGGTCAAGTGATGAGCAAAGGCGACCGCATGGATTATGCGATTCAAAAAGCGGTGGAACTCGGTGTTTCTGAAATTCAACTACTCACTTCAGAACGTTGTGAGATGCGTTTGAAGTACGATCGTGATCAAAAGAAACTTGACCATTGGCAAGGCATCGCTATTGCTGCTTGCGAACAGTGTGGACTCAACATTGTTCCTAAAGTACTTCCGCCTCTTTCCCTTGAAAAATGGTTGGAAAGTGACCTACCGACAACAAAATTGGTGCTCGCACCCAATAAAGATGAAGTTGATGTATTAGCTGATGCTGACCCGCACGTTGCCTTACTGATTGGCCCTGAAGGTGGCTTGAGCGAAGCAGAGATCAGCGCAGCAAATGAGAAAGGTTTCGTGAACTGGTGTATCGGTGAACGTGTCCTTCGCACAGAAACTGCACCTGTAGTTGCACTTTCAATTTTAAATTATAAATTATAAATTTATTTAATTTTTACTCGATAGTTCATCTGAAAGCATCAATGATGGCATCCTTGATATTGCTTTTTATTTGTAACGCAATTACCCTAGAGTCAATAAAAACAAATGATTTGTTACCAAGAATAAACAAATACTCTCAGGAACAATACAAATACAACGATCTAGATTTAGTTAAGGCAGGGTTTTTATATTCATGACGTATAAACAAGATGAATATATCAAGCAGTACAATCATACTGCTCAAATTGCGAACACGATTCGCCATAGCCGCTATTTTTTAGTCAGTATCCTGATTATTTGCTTATATATTTTTTCGATATATCAAATTTTTTATCAATCGCCATCTTTGTATTTTAATATTTGGTTTATTTTTACCGAAGTTTTTGTCAGTTTATGCTGGCTGATCAGCACCGTTTATTTTAAACCTGAACAATATTCACTGATGATTGCGCATCGTTGGCTACAATTTCAGTGTTTTTCTGTCGGCACACTGATTGCGAGCGGTATTTTTTTAATTTTTTATTATTTACCTGCGACCAATCAAAGCTTTGAACCAATTCAAGCCCTGACACTCTCTGCCCTACTCTTGATCGTGACGCAAACCTTTGGTTTGACCTATTTGACGCAAAAACTTAATTATTTCTGTTTAGCCTTTATCCCGTCTATCGTGCCCTATCTGATTGCACAGTTCTTTTTCTTAGATGGTTCAAATCACTTATTTAGCCTGAGTATTAATTTTGGGCTCATTGTGATTCTAATGTGCGCCATGACGTCATATCGAATTCATCGTCGTGTATCGACTTTACATGCTAAAAATAACCTACTGGTCGATAGTGCCAAGCAACAAGTCAAATGGACTGATGAACTGTGTCAGCAGCTCCAAGATGAAGTCAACAAATCACGAGACATCGAATTACAGCTACAACTGGGCAACCAAATCCTTGAACAGAAAGTTAAAGAGCGGACCTTCGACATTGAGCAAATGAACAAGGATTTAGAAAACCAACAAGCCAATTTAGTCCTTGCGCATGAAATCGCCGGTTTACGTCCTTGGGATTGGAACATCAAAGACCGTAAAATCGTTGTCACCAACTATAAGCAAGAAAAAACCCTTAGACATTCGAAAGAGCATCAGCAACAGTTACAACATGTGATCCATCCTGATGATATCCCACATTTTAAATCAGCGATGATTCAACATCTACGTGGATTTAAAGACCGTTATGAGGCCACCTATCGGATTCAAAACAGTCAAGGAAAATGGAGTTGGGTACATGATATTGGACGGGTCATTCAACGCGATCCAAATAATCGTAAGCCATTGCGCATGGTCGGTATTCGACGTGATATCCATCAAGAACGGACATCTCAGGAACGTTTAAAACTTGCAGCCAGTGTACTCGAACAAGCTGCTGAAGGGATTTTCATTTTAAATGAAGAGCTGTGCTATATCGAAGTCAATCCGTTTTACGAACAATTAACCGGCTTTAACTACGACCAAATTATTGGTAAACATCTTTTTGATATCACTGCAAATTACAAATCAATTCAACGCAGTATGCACTACTCGATCATTAAACAAGTGCTGAAAATTGGTGAGTATGATGGTGAATTGCACGAAAAATTTCTTTCAGGTAAAGAACTGACGCTGTGGATGCATATTAATGCGATTACTGATGATCAAAATCGCGTCACCCATTATATTGGAATTGTCTCAGATTTAACCGAACGTAAATTGCAAGAACAACGATTATCTTATTTAGAAAACTATGACACCTTAACGGATTTACCGAACCGTTTTTATTACAACTATCAACTGCATCAATATTTAGTTTCACAGCAAGATTCGATTAAACAGTTGGCTGTCATTCGTTTAAACATCGACCGTTTCCGTCCATTAAATGAATATCTCAGCAATAACGGTGGTGACGAACTGTTACGCCAAGTCGCACAGCGTTTGCGTCTGACCAATGCCGAAGCTCTGTTTGTTTCACATTTAAATGGCGATGATTTTGCGATTGTGTATGAAATTTCACACATCCGCCCTTCTGTGCAAGAGCATTGTGAACGCATCAATAAAGCCTTTAGCATTCCATTTAATATTTTTGGCCAAGATCATGTCATCACCTTATCTATGGGTGTAGCGTTCTACCCTGAGCATGGCCGTCAGCTAGATTATCTAAATAACTGTGCTGAACAAGCGCTGAGCGAAGCCAAAAATTTGGGAGGCAATACTACACGTTATTATTCCAATGAAAATACCGCATTATTAGAGCAAGGAATCTTCTTGGAACGCGACTTGCGTAAAGCCATTCAAAATAATGAGCTGGTGGTGTATTACCAACCGAAGATCAATTTCCGTGATAAAAATATTTACGGTTTTGAAGCCTTGGTGCGCTGGAATCATCCTGAAAAAGGCTTAATACCACCGGGCTTATTTATTCCTTTAGCAGAACAAACCAGTTTAATTTCCGATATCGGGCGTTTTGTCCTGCAAAAAACCGCGCAGCAAATTCGCTTTTGGAATAATTTGGGTTATCAAAATATTTGTGTATCCGTCAATATTGTTGCGCAGCAACTGCGCCGTGGACAATTATTAAATGATCTCGATGAAGCGATTGATGCCAATCAAATTGATGGTGCCAGTCTGGAACTGGAAATTACAGAATCTTCTTTGGTCGAAAATCTAGATTCAGTACGTGAACTATTAAACGAAATAAAAAAACGTAAAATCAATATTTCACTTGATGATTTTGGCACTGGCTACTCATCTCTATCCTATCTGGCTGATTTTCCAATTGATATTTTAAAAATAGATCGCAGTTTTATCTCTAAAATTGGTGAAAATAAACAATTGGCCATCGTTAGTGCCATGATTGCCATGGGTAAAGCGATGGGCATGACGGTAGTCGCTGAAGGGATTGAAACTGAACAGCAGTTACAGTATCTACAAGACTTAGAATGTGACATTGCTCAAGGCTATTTTTTCTCTAAGCCACTGCCACAAGAAGAGGCAACCGTGTTCCTTGAAAATAATATCTCTTCGCCTGCTTATACTTACTTAATATAAGTCACTATGCCTGAGCTATAAGATTGTCTGAAAAAGACGCGACTTCGACTGTCCCAACTGTGCAACTAATGTTATATTCAAGCGGATAAAGCAAGCATTGCAGCTTTATATTGGATAAACAAAACACAATCGAGATACAGATGGACGATCAATCTTTAAAACAGCAGGCTTTGTATTATCACGAATTTCCAACTCCGGGGAAAATCAGCGTTACACCAAGCAAACAATTGGTCAACCAACACGATTTAGCCCTCGCATACTCGCCAGGTGTCGCTGCACCTTGTTTAGAAATTGAACGCGACCCATCTACTGCTGCACTTTACACAGCGCGCGGTAATCTTGTTGCTGTAGTCAGTAACGGTACAGCCGTACTGGGCTTAGGTAACATTGGTCCTTTAGCGTCAAAACCTGTTATGGAAGGTAAAGGCGTTCTATTCAAAAAATTCGCTGGTGTTGATGTTTTTGACATTGAAATTGCTGAAAACGATCCAGACAAAATCGTAGATATCGTTGCAGCATTAGAACCAACTTTCGGTGGTATCAACCTTGAAGACATCAAGGCCCCAGAGTGTTTCTACATCGAGCAAAAACTTCGTGAACGCATGAATATTCCTGTGTTCCATGATGACCAACACGGTACATCGATCATTGTGGGTTCTGCATTACTGAATGCACTTCAACTCAATGGCAAAAAAATTGAAGAAATCAAAATTGTCGCTTCTGGCGCAGGTGCTGCTGCCCTTTCATGTTTGAACTTACTTTGCGCACTTGGCGTGAAAAAAGAAAACATCGTTGTGGCAGATTCACGCGGTTTATTGACGACTAAACGTGAAGGCTTGGATGAGTCGAAAAAGGCATACGTTCAAGACATCGAAGGCTCTCAGCTTGCTGATGTAATGGAAGGTGCGGACATGTTCCTTGGTCTTTCTGCAGCAGGTATTTTGACCAAAGAAATGGTTAAAGTCATGGCGAAAGATCCGATCATCTTTGCCCTTGCTAACCCTGACCCTGAAATTCTTCCTGAACACGCACATGAAGCACGTCCAGACGTGATTATGGCAACTGGTCGTTCAGACTATCCAAACCAAGTGAACAATGCGCTCTGCTTCCCGTATATCTTCCGTGGCGCACTAGATGTTGGTGCAACCACAATTAATGAAGAGATGAAGATTGCTTGTGTACATGCGATTGCTCGCATGGCACATGTCGAAGCTGATGCTGCATCATATGGTGAAAAATCTGCTTCATTTGGTCGTGATTACCTCATTCCGCGCCCATTAGATCAACGTTTGATTCTTGAAATTGCACCTGCTATTGCGCAAGCAGCGATGGATTCAGGTGTTGCAACTCGTCCAATTCAAGACTTCTCTGCGTATCGTCAACGTTTGTCTGAGTTTGTTTATAACTCTGCATTCATGATGAAACCAATTTTTGCGCAAGCGAAAACTGATCCAAAACGTATTGCATATGCTGAAGGTGAAGATTTACGTGTACTTCGCGCAGTACAAATTGCTGTTGATGAAGGTTTAGCAAAACCAATTCTTGTAGGCCGTCCTGCAGTCATTGAAGCAAACATCAAAAAATTAGGTCTACGTCTTGAAGACGGCGTGAACATCACTATCGTCGATCAAGAGAAAAACCCTGATTACGATAAGTTTGCAAATGATTACTACAGCATCATGCAGCGTAAAGGTGTAACGCCTGAATACGCTCAGCGTGAAGCACGTCGTCGTTCAACACTTATCGCGGCAATGCTGGTTCGTCATGGTGTAGCTGACGGTATGTTATGTGGTACTTATTCTAGCTATGACATTCACTTAGACTTTGTCAGCAATGTGATTGGGTTAAAAGAAGGCCGCAATAACTTCTTCACGCTGAATGCATTGATGCTTGAAGATCGTAACTTGTTTATTGCTGATACTTACATTAACCGTAATCCAACAGCTGAACAACTTGCTGAAATGACTATTTTAGCGGCTGAAGAAGTACGCCGTTTTGGTATTACACCGCGTGTAGCATTGCTTTCTCACTCAAGTTTTGGTTCTGACCAAAATGATCCTAGCGCACAAAAAATGCGTAAGGTTTATGATATTTTGTCAGAAATTGCACCTGAGCTTGAAGTTGAAGGTGAAATGCATGGTGATGCCGCATTAGATGAAAATATTCGTCATTTCGCATACCCGAACTCACGTTTCAAAGGTTCTGCGAACTTGCTGATTATGCCTAATCTAGATGCAGCGAACATTTCGTTCAACTTGTTGAAATCAACTTCAGGTAGTAACGTGACGATTGGCCCAATCCTTTTGGGTGCTGCAAAACCTGTTCATATTTTAACACCAACAGCGACAACTCGCCGTTTAGTGAATATGACTGCATTAACTGTTGCAGAGATTCAAGAAAACGAAAAATTAGCGCTCTAATTTAGTTGACCTGAACACACTTTGTGACTTGAGAAAACCTCTGTTCTGTAGCATGATTGCTCTAAGAATAGAGGTTTTTTCATGCAAGTTTATTTAGTAGGCGGTGCAGTTCGAGATCACTTGCTCGGGCACCCCTATCACGAAAAAGATTATGTCGTTGTCGGTGCAACGCCGGAACAATTACTTGCTCAAGGTTATCAACCTGTGGGTAAAGATTTCCCTGTTTTTCTTCATCCAGAGACCAAAGACGAATATGCCTTAGCCCGTACAGAACGTAAGTCTGGACATGGGTATCATGGCTTTGAATTTTATACCGACGTCAATGTCACACTCGAACAAGATCTCATTCGACGTGACCTCACGATCAATGCGATTGCTATGGATGATGCAGGTAATGTCTATGACCCCTATGGCGGTCAACGTGATCTAGAACAGCGTGTCCTTCGCCATGTTTCTGATGCCTTCGTCGAAGATCCTTTGCGAGTTCTGCGGATTGCACGTTTTGCGGCACGTTATAAAGCTTTAGGTTTTAAAGTGGCTGATGAAACACTGGAACTGATGCAAGAGCTTGCTCAATCGGGTGAGCTTGAAGCCCTTACACCTGAACGTGTATGGAAGGAAACGTCTCGTGCCTTAATGGAAGACCACGCAGATGAATATTTTGAGGTATTAAGAGCCTGTGGCGCTTTAAAAGTCTTGTTCCCTGAAATTGATGCGTTATACGGTATTCCACAGCGTCCTGAATATCATCCTGAAATAGACTGTGGCATTCATACCATGATGTCGCTACAACAAGCGTGTCGTGCAAATTATTCTTTGGATGTTCGTTTTGCTGTACTGGTACACGACTTAGGCAAAGCACTTACTCCAGTAGATGAGTTACCGCGCCATATCATGCATGAAGAGCGTGGTGTAAAACCAGTTACTGATGTCTGTGACCGTATGCGTGTTCCCACCAATACCAAACAATTGGCTATCTCAGTGTGTAAAGAACATTTAAAATGCCATCAAGCCTTGAGTTTAAAACCGGGTACCTTGTGGCGCCTGTTACAACGTATGGATGTGCTACGCCGTCCTGAACGCGTAGAGGCCTTTGTACAAGCCTGTGAATGTGATTCACGTGGTCGCTTAGGTTTAGAGGATCGTGCCTATCCGCAAGCTAAATACGTTTTAGATGCCATGCAGGTGGTTCGTAATATTAAGGCTTCTGACTTACCTTCAGATGTGAAAGGCCCTGATATTGGTGAAATGTTGATTCAGAAACGAATTGAAGCTATCGGACAATTCAAGCATGAACTCGGCCATAACACGCCTACAGCTTAAAATAAATCCTCTCAGAAATGAGAGGATTGACTTTCATCATTGCTGTTAAGCCTGCCGAAGTATTTTGAAATAAATGAAAAATTGAAATAATCTAGTGTCATCTCTGAAAATTAAATACTGATACTCAACCCAATTTAAGACTGGTAAAAAGAATAAAAATAATGAAGAAACAACTTTCCAATATATTGATTGCTATTGTCTTTTGCGCACTCCTAGTAGGGATGGGCTTTACCCAAACCCTTTTAAAAAGTTTGCCACAGCTCATCATGATATTTTTTGGAATGTTAGCCTTAGGCTCCTTAATAATTAAGCGTTCATTTATAAGCTCTATTCCTTTTTATATAGTTTTGGGAGTTATGTTTTATATTAATATTTTTCTATTGGCGAGCGCTGCTGTGGATTTTATTCATCCACATCAAGACTGGACTACACAGAATGACGGGAGTATTGATAGAAGCCCAAAT
Organism: Acinetobacter sp. YH12076; assembly: GCF_013419525.1. Classification (NCBI taxonomy): domain Bacteria; kingdom Pseudomonadati; phylum Pseudomonadota; class Gammaproteobacteria; order Moraxellales; family Moraxellaceae; genus Acinetobacter; species Acinetobacter sp. YH12076. The sequence goes on from NZ_VOZY01000006.1 coordinate 86,655, forward strand.
TTAAACTGGCTGTGGGCGATAATTGTCTCCTTTTTTCTTTCCCCACTCAGCATTGTTTTCTATCATAAAAAAATTCAAAGAAATAAAGGTCTTGAAATAGCCTTTATTACTCTTTTTATTATTGTGACATTGATAATTTATATAAAATTTGAGCTACTCTGCTGTAATTAAATTGCATCTTTTATAAATATTTAGACATATTATCGCTAAATCACAATCTATACGTTGATAGGCCTTTTTAAATTTGAAAGCTATGCTGCTGTCTAAAATGTATAAGCATTTATAGACAGCAGCTATTCAGTTCACTTATGACACAGCTGCTGGAAAACTAATGACTTTTTCAAGCTTTAGCTGATTCATAGCCACCATTAGCAATCGATCAATACCTAAGGCTATACCTGCACACTCGCTCATATGCGGTAATGCAGCAAGCAAATATTCATCAATCGGCATCACATGCAACCCAAGTTTAGCGCGCTCTGCATTATCTGCCTCAAAACGACTGCGTAAAACATCCGCATCAATCAGTTCATCATAAGCATTCGCTAACTCTAAACCTTCGATATACAGCTCAAATCGTGCTGCAACCAATTCCTCATCTTCGTCCACACGGGTTTTCGCCAAAGAAGCCATTTCCGGTGGAAAATCTGTAAGGAACACTGGCGTATCAAAACCGAGGCTCGGCTCAACATAATGCGAAAACAATAAATCGATATAGCCTAAACGGTCTTCACCCAAATCTAAGCTTAGCCCCACACGACGACAGCAATCTTTTAGATCTTGTAAAGAAGCTTGTAACGGGTTCAAATCCAAACGATCCATAAAGGCATGCTTATAGCTCAAAATAGTCGGACGAATTTCACCAAAGCGTTGTTTCAAGGTTTCATTCAATAAATCCGTCACTTCAAACATCAAGTCTTTTAAGCTAAAACCCGGACGGTACCATTCCAACATGGTAAATTCACTATTGTGTTTACGTCCATGTTCATCATCACGGAAAACTTTACAGATTTGGTAGATAGGCCCACTGCCACTTGCCAACAGACGCTTCATGGCAAATTCAGGTGAAGTTTGCAAATAATGCGTTTGCTTTTGACCATTCACATGACGCTGAGCTTGTACCGATGCTAAATGCACATCGGTGACACCCGCTTGTGAAAGCACAGGTGTTTCCACTTCAAGCACATCACGTGCAGCAAAAAACTGGCGAATTTGAGCATACATCGTGGCACGTGCACGAAGTGCAGTGAGTTCACAACTCGGCTGAAAGTTCATCTGACTCATGCTGCTGGGCCTCCATGCGCAGCCCATTCACGGCGTAAAGGATAGGTTTTACGTAAATAATCAAAGGCTTTTTGATCCACCTTGCCGTCTTTTAGGCAAGCACGTAAGTTTGCATCATCACGAGCGATATCATAAATATCTTTTAAATAACGCTGTAATACCGTCTTAAAGTCAGCACCAGTAAAATACTGCTCACAGACGGGCAACTGACTTTCAAAAGCTCTATTTATCGGTTGATTGAAAGTTTGACAGAATGCTTCATAGATCATCTGTGTGCCACGTGCTTTACCTTCCAAGCTATAGCCCGCAATATGGGGTGTCACCACGTAAATTAAATCCAACAACGCTGCTGAAATCTCTGGCTCATGTTCAAAAACATCTAAGACCACTTTACGCTGAGTCTGTTGAATATCGGCAATTAAGGCAGCTTCTTCGACCACTGGCCCACGCGCGGAATTAATCAAAATCGCTGAAGGCTTCATAGCGGCAAGTGCAGCAGCATTAATTAAATGACAGGTTGGATATTCCCCCACTTTAGTTAGTGGCACATGGATACTAATCGCATCTGCATTTTTTAACAGTTCTGCAAATTCAACTTGTTTCACCTGATCAGATTGCACAAATGGATCATAGCCAATGACATTCCAACCGAATAATTCTGCCATGACGGCTAAACGTGAACCGACATTACCTAAGCCAACGATGCCCAAGGTAAATTGTTCATTTGCATTCAACAATTCAGGTTTAACGTAGAGCAATGCAGTAATCACATATTCAGCAACCGCTTGTGCATTACAACCTGCGGCATTTGACCAAGCAATGCCCTGCTTTTCTAGAGCGGTAATATCTAAATGATCTGTTCCAATCGTAGCACTACCGACAAATTTGAGTGCGGTCTGTTGAATTAATTCTGCATTTACCTGAGTCACTGATCGTACCAATAATGCATCGGCTTCTTTGACATCTGCATGGGTCAATGTTCGACCTGCCGCTTGCTTTATTTCACCAAATTCGGTAAAAAAATACTCAGTAAATGCCAGATTTTCATCTGCAACGATTTTCATAGTTCATCTCATAATTCCACTACGAACATGATAACGCGTTGCTCATGCCATGACTATTCTTCTGCACATAAAGCATAGCGCCATTTTTTTATAAGCTAAATGATAGAAAATTATATTAACGACAATAATCTGACTGCTGATCTACAATTAAAGACAAGGCCGCCTGCCAAGCCGCTTGAATAATGGGCTCGGCCATCGGATTTTCAAACTGCTGCAACGTATGTTCACAAACCTTCGGACTCGGATAATGCAATGTAGCACTCGACAACGCTTTTACTTGAATTTGACAAGCCCGTTCTAAAAAGTAAATTTCATGAAATGCCCGTGCCACACTCTCTCCAGTCGCAAGCAAGCCGTGATTGCGTAAAATCATGCAACGATAATGCCCCATATCTTGTACCAGTCTTTCACGCTCTTCAGTTGAAAAGGCAATACCCTCATATTCATGATAAGCAATGTTCTGATAGAACTTTAACGCATGTTGTGAGATTGGCAATAATCCATGTTCCTGCGCAGAAACTGCCACGCCATCTGCAGTATGCGTATGAATCACACAATTAATATTTGCACGCGCATGATGTAAGGCCGAATGAATTACAAAGCCGGCGACATTCACCATCTTCCCTGCATCATAAGTTTCAATAATTTTTCCTTCATGATCAATTTTGACCAAATCAGAAGCTGTCATTTTGTCAAAGGTCACACCATAACGATTAATCAAAAAATGCTCCGGTTCATGACTTAAACGTAGGCTGATATGGGTATCAATTAAGTCGGTCATTTTATAATAAGCCACCAAGCGATACAGTGCCGCCAATTGACAACGCGCTTGCCATTCCAGTTCATGAATAAGCTCTGGTTTCTGCATGGATGAATTCCTTTTCTAAATCGATTAATTATGTTTTCTGTTTATTGTGAATAATTAATAGCATGTCATATTCATACTGTATATCAACTTCGCCTGTAGAAAAAAACTATTCAAAAATTTAGGCAATAAAAAAACCCCAATGTAAAACATTGGGGTTTTTGAATATGGCGGAAGCGGTGAGATTCGAACTCACGGAGGACTCGCGCCCTCGTCGGTTTTCAAGACCGGTGCATTAAACCGCTCTGCCACGCTTCCATGGCCGCTATCATATAAATAAAAATTCAGATTGGCAAATTATTTTGCCTTATTTTGAACACTTGGCGAATCGTTCATACAAAATTTAGGCGATTGTAAAATTTTGGCTTCGAGCTGAAAAATAGAAGCTCAATCAAAATTTATTGAATTGAGGTCAAGGCTAATTGCATTACCTCAATTTACGCACATAAAAAAACCCTGATGCTAAAAACATCAGGGTTTTTGAATTTGGCGGAAGCGGTGAGATTCGAACTCACGGAGGACTCGCGCCCTCGTCGGTTTTCAAGACCGGTGCATTAAACCGCTCTGCCACGCTTCCATGGCCGCCATCATATAAATAAAATTCAGCAATGGCAAATTATTTTGTAAAAAACACGTCCAATTGAACAAAATAAGAGCAGTTTACTGTCTTTCAGTGCTTTCGCCCATTTCATAACGAATTGAATTGATATACCAACATTTTTTTCCTAGCGGGGTTAGGACTTCGACTTCATCATCCACTTGCTTGGATAAGAGTGCCCGAGCCATAGGTGAATCAATTGAGATATGTTGCGGATGATGATCATAAATTTCATCTACCCCCACGATTCTTAGCGTTTTGTGTTCGCCGTCTTCATTTTCAATATCAACCCATGCCCCAAAATAGACTTTCCCTTTTTGTTCGGGTGAGTAATCGATAATACGAAGCTCTTCCAAACGTTTTCCCAAGTAGCGTACACGTCGATCAATTTTGCGTAATAATTGCTTATTATATTGATAATCTGCGTTTTCCGAACGATCTCCAAGACTAGCGGCCCAGTTCACTTTTTTGGTAATTTCAGGTCGCTCTTCATGCCATAAATGTTGAAGTTCAGCGACCAATAAATCGTGTCCACCACGGGTAATTAAGTTAGATTTCATGATGATTTTTCGGCCTTGAGCAAGTGCTGATTTTTACAAAACATGCCTATTTTATCCTCCATTTCTACACAGGCAAAGTATATAAAATTTATTCCCAAACAAAATCAATTGTTTATGTTACATATTTTAATATTTTTTCGTACAAAATTTGACAAGTATTTTTTTGCTCATTATTATGCGCACATCTTTTAGGCTTGTTTAATTTTTATCCAGTGTAGATTTTCTACATATTTCCCGAAACCCCCTAGTCATTTTTGAATGACGTCATGACTGCCCAACCCTTATTGAATTTATCAAACTTGAAAAAGTCTGAGGCCTGTTTGCCTTTGCTTTTTAGGGCATAAATTACTTGTAGCGGAGACAACATGCACAGTAGTTCAACTTCTGGGTCGAGGCTTTGCCTTAACTCTTTTAACTCTCTCCCATTTAAAGCGCTTGCACTTAGTACTATCTTAATTCCTTTTCACAGTATTAATGCCAGCAAAACAGCACATCAATATGATGCTGTCGTCAACAGTAATAAACTCACTGTTGTTGCAGTTGCCAATCCTGCCATTGTTTTTCAGGATGGTAAACATCGACATGGTTTTGGTTACGACCTTGCACGTAACTATGCAGAAAGTTTAAATGTCCAATTAGATTTTAAAACAGTGAATGACAATGCCACTGCTTTAAAAATGGTTGCCAAAGGTCAAGCCAATTTTGCTATGACCACTGCCGAAATGAGTACCATTGAAGCCAAGCATTTGACGTCATTTTCAGCCAGTTGTGGTGATACCGTTTCTTTAAAAAAGAATGGTTTAAACAGCAACTTAAACTGGGTATTTAAAAATGCAGATGATCCACTAAGCCAAACCGCGAGTGGTTTTATTTGCCGTGCCAAACAAAATGGCGCAATTGGACAGTTGGCATCATTCTACAACCGTAATGTGGTCAAACAAGATTCTTGGAATGTGATTCAACGTGATTTAAGTAAACGTATGCCGATCTATAAGGCAAGTTTTAAAAACACGGCCAAGCAATACGATCTAGACTGGCATTTATTGGCAGCGATTGGTTATCAAGAGTCTTACCTCAAACCTGACTCGGTATCCCCAACGGGTGTTCGTGGCATTATGATGCTGACCAACAGTACAGCAAAAGCCATGGGTGTGAGCAACCGTACAGATGCGACTCAAAGCATTCAAGGTGGTGCAAAGTACTATGACCAAATGCTAAACCGTTATAGTAACATTCCGTACCCTGATCGTAATTGGTATGCCTTAGTGGCTTATAACATGGGTCCTGGTGCTGTAAGTCAGATTCAAAAGCGCATCCAATCTCAGGGTAAAAACCCAAATAAGTGGGTGAATTTATATGCTTATCTAGACCGTAACAAGGCCAGCAATGGTCGTTATCGTCAAGCTGTGCAATATGTCACGCGTATTCGTGCGTATTTGGAACATATTAAAACCACACCTCAACTGGTGAATATCTAATATGCGTCCACCTAACATTTACATGTGAGCGCACAAAAAAAAGCTTACCTTCGGGTAAGCTTTTTTCGTTTTAGACTTAAGCAGTTTGCTCAAGTACTTTTTTGAATAAATCTTTTTGCTCAGTACTTGGTTTTGCTGTTTGCAATGCCATCAATTGTGACATATCACCTTGTACTTTTATTTTGCCCGTCATAAACGCTTGCATCGCTGCAGCCATATCAAACTCAAGGAATACTTTACGTAAAGTTTCAGCATCCATGTTCAAAGTTGTTTTCGCATTTGAAGATAAACCTTTTTTAATTGCACCACCGTCTAATGACAATTCAGTATTGCCTGCAGCGTCAGCAACCACAAGGTTAATTGCAAGATTAGCCAATGCAGGTGGTAAGTTTAAATCACCAGCTTGAGCTGTCAGAGTTTCTACAGTTGAAAACCAATCATCAGTTAAAAAAGCAGGCATGATCTTTCCTCAATTTATTTTGTTCGTGTGTGTTGCCGTTCCGGACAACATCAGTGCAAGCATATTTTGCTTGAGGTTTGTTATAGCATGATCATTTGTGAAAAGGCTAAAGTTTTTTGTACGCGCCGTTCAATATTTAACTGTTTAACAACAAAATGAGAAAAATCATAAGCATAAAAAAGGCATTCCGTAGAATGCCTTTTGCGTGATAAGTTTTTCGGCTTAATCTGCCATAAACCCTAAGTTCACCATATTAATGCGTTTGCTTTCAGGCTCACCTTCTTCAGTTGAACAACTTTCGCTATTTTTGAAGTCAAATTCGCGTTGTTCATCCAAGGCTTCAAAGTCGAATAACTCACGGTCAGCCAGTTGTGAGGGCGAAACATTTTGCAACGCACCAAAAATACTGTGTAAACGTTTTGGAAATTCTTTATCCCAAGTACGCAGCATGTCATTTAGCATCGCACGTTGTAAGTTTTCCTGAGAACCACACAAATTACACGGGATAATTGGGAACTTACGCATTTCTGCATATTTGATAATGTCTTTTTCTTCCACATAAGCCAGTGGACGAATCAAAATGTTCTTTTTGTCAGAAGACAATAATTTCGGTGGCATGGCTTTTAAGCTGCCGCCATGGAACAAGTTCAAAAAGAACGTCGCCAAAATATCATCACGGTGATGACCTAAAGCCACTTTCGTCGCCCCAATTTCTTGAGCAAAGCCGTATAACGAACCACGACGTAGACGCGAGCACACTGCGCAGTACGTTTTACCTTCTGGTGTTAAACGTTTGGTAATGCTGTAAGTATCTTTTTCTAAGATGTAATACGGAATTTTGTTTTCTTCTAAATAACGTGGCAATACGTCTTCAGGGAAACCCGGCTGTTTTTGGTCAAGGTTGACCGCAACCACATCAAAATTAATCGGCGCAATACGCTTAAACTGCAACAAAATGTCGAGCAAGGTATAACTGTCTTTACCGCCTGAAATACAGACCATCACTTTGTCACCCTCTTCGATCATTTTAAAATCACGAATAGCATGACCGACCTGACGGCGTAGCTTTTTCAATAAACGATAATACGCAGAGCTAGTTGGTAGTTCTGGTTTGAAATTAAATCCTTGTTCGGACTCAACTGGCGAGAACATAGACGAGTTAAACCTAAAAAAAAATACCGCGCAATTTTATCCGATTCGCAGACTTCTCGCATCAAAAGAATGTAATTTCCGAAAAAAGTAGAAATACTGTCATGATCACGTAATCTTCAGTGCAATATTCTATACGGTACAGTTCATTTTTTAGCCCAAATGCTTATCTTTTGGACTTTTCCACAGTTGTCCACAAAAGCTGTGGATAACTTTGTGGATTCTAAATGACTTGACAAGGTGAGCCGCCCTTATTTTAAGGCTTTTATTTAAATTGATCATTTTTTGATCAATTTAAATAAATTTAATTATCAATGACTTAAGTGTGTCAAGTTAAGATCAATAAAAAAAAATAAATATTTTTTTTGATTATTGAATCATCAAAATGACTTGATTTTTACAAAGTAAAGAAGAAATCAGTCTATGAAGCCTTTTCATCTAATTTTTTTTTGATAAACTCTCTTTAACTGTTTGGGGACAGAATTTTTCTTCACAATAAAATGAAAAACATTACTTGGACTTTGGGGCTGTTATTAGGTGGAAGTGTGGCTATCAGTTTAGCAGCACCAAACATTTTTGCCGGCCAAACGATTTATCAATTGCGTGAAAGTAATGGCACAACGTTACTGACCAATAAACAAGGCCGCTATAGCAATCTAAAAGTTGAGAAAAAAACCTACTATCCGGACAGTAATATCCATAGTTATAGTAACTGGGGCTCAAATGAAGCGTCTGTGTTACCCAGCTATAGTAGGAATAAAAATGCCTTTGACAATATTATTAAACAAGCAGCGGCCCAACATGGTGTTTCCGAAGGTCTAATCAAAGCGGTGATGCATACCGAATCAGGCTTTAACACTAATGCTCGTTCTCCTGTTGGCGCTCAAGGTTTAATGCAGCTCATGCCTGCCACAGCACGTCGCTTCAATGTAACAAATGCTTATGATCCACATCAGAACATTATGGCTGGTGCGCGCTATTTATCTTGGCTACTGAAACGTTTTAATGGTAACACCTCACTTGCCTTAGCTGGTTATAACGCAGGTGAAGGCAATGTCGCAAAATATGGTGGTATCCCACCTTTTCGCGAAACACAAGATTATGTCCGCCGTGTCACTAGCCGCTACAACAACCTATATGCTGGTAGTTTAAGTGTATCAGGTTCGAGCAATTCCAATATCGCTTCAAATAGTGGTCGGATTATTGCCAGTTCGGATAATTATCATGCTGCTGCCCCTACGGTTGCTAAATCATCGGCACGTCAAATTATTCAAACAGACAATGCTAGTTTTACCGACGCACCTTCAGGTTCATTTGCCACAGCAAATGCGTCTGCTTCAGCGCGTATTTATTTCAATGAATAAATTCACTGATTTTGTAAAATTGCATCTGTTTTACTAATTTTTCCTTGAAATTTTAAGACTTTCACCTCATATTGAGTTTAATGATTTTTATTTGTAAATCAGATCATTTTTCTATAATAAGAGGATTTACCCAATGATGCGGATTGGTTTGTTCTTGCTAACCAACCTCGCGGTACTGGTTGTAGCTGGCATAATCTTGTCACTCTTCGGTGTCGGTAGTTACCACGGTGCAGGCGGCTTAAATTTAGGCAACTTGCTCGTAATCTGTTTTGTGTTCGGTATGGTGGGTTCAATGATCTCACTATTCATGTCAAAATGGATGGCGAAGAAAACCACGGGTACAGAGCTGATTGACCCTAATGCACCACGTAACCAAGCTGAAGCATGGTTACTTAACGAAGTTGCGCAACTGGCACAACGTTCTGGTATCAAAATGCCAGAAGTGGGTATTTTCCCATCGTACCAGTCAAATGCCTTTGCAACAGGCTGGAATAAAAATGATGCTTTAGTAGCAGTTTCTACCGGTCTACTTGAGCGTATGAACAAAGACGAGCTCCGTGCCGTACTCGCTCACGAAATTGGTCACGTAGCCAATGGTGATATGGTAACCCTTGCATTGGTGCAAGGTGTAGTCAACGCTTTTGTGATGTTCTTTGCGCGTGTAGCAGGTGACTTCATTGACCGTAATGTTTTTGGTCGTGAAGATGGTGAAGCACCGGGTATTGCATATTTTGTCATTACGATTGTATTAGATATTGTTTTTGGTATCGCAGCGTCTGCCATTGTGATGTGGTTCTCTCGCTACCGTGAATACCGTGCCGATGAAGCTGGTGCGCGTTTAGCAGGTAAACAAGCGATGATTTCTGCCCTGTTACGTTTACAAGCAGAATCTGAAATGCCAGATCAAATGCCAAAAGAAATGAAAGCCTTCGCAATTTCTGCGGGTCAAGAACAAGGTTTCAGTTTAGCTGCTTTGTTCCAAACACACCCAACGATTGAACAACGTGTTGCGGCATTACAACAATTAGATTGCCCATAATCGAGCATCTAATGTATGTCGTAAAAAAGCCTCCGTATGGAGGCTTTTTTACGTCTAATTTTTTCCGAACATTTACTGTCTTATCAATAATCTTTCAGCTGAACGATCTTTCAATTGAATAGCCTCTCAGTGATCGCGTTCAAGCAACAAGGCATTTCTATCTACAATACTCCATTGGCCTTTAACCATTGCCAAAGCAATGAACCACCCATATAAATTGCAAAGATAAAGACTAATAAGAAAATCATCCCGAGTATATCTGGGATATGGATCCATATCCATGCAACCACAGGGTTGCGCCAAAAAGCAGATTGCTGTTGTTTCTGTTCTATTTTTTCATGTAAAAACGGATGTACCACATGTTGATCTGTACTGATTTGATATTCTTCACGAATGTGCGTATGTACAACATCTAAAGCTTTACGGCTCGGTCGAATAAACACATCAAAGATCGTCCCTGCAACAGGAATAAACCCCACGACAGCATCTATAACTGCGAGTTTCATCACACCATTTAATTTGGCTTGTGGTACGCCAATCTGTTTGGCTTTATAGACGGCATAACAGGTCAAGACAAATCCTGCGATATCACCAGCTACGGGAATGGTACTCAACGCTGCGTCCGCACCTACCCCTTGTCGAGTAAATGGAATCCGAACCACGGAGTCCATCATATTGGCAAATTTTGCGAGGTCACGTTCAAGACGAATGACTTCTTGCTTTGACATTTTTTGTTTTAATGGTTCAGTCATGTTTTATCCAATAAAAACCGTGTAAATCACTGAGATTAAAACATATTAGAAGTCTTCAATCTGTAGCAAAATGCTAATCTCTATAAATTGAGCAATTGTGAAGCAATCATCAAATACACCACCACGCCTGTCGCATCACAAATCGAGGTTACCAAGGGTGCAGAAGCACTTGCAGGATCGAACTTTAACTTATTAAGTATGAAAGGCAAACTCATGCCAATTAAACAACCGAGCAATACGATACCCATCATACTCAGTGCCAAGACCAAGGCCACGGTTGCATCACCACGGTAGTAGCCTAAAATAGATACAGCAATGGCCATGGTTCCGCCCAGACACAGGGCAACCAAACTTTCACGTCCCAGCAAGTAAAACCAGTCCCTAAAATGTACATCGCCCGTTGCCAATGCACGCACCATCAGCGTTGCAGATTGAGAGCCGGCGTTTCCACCACTGCCGACCAATAAGGGCAAAAAGAAAACCAATACAATATTTGCGGCAATAACGTCTTCAAAATGTGCAATGCCAATCCCGGATAACAAACTGCCAAAAACAAGAAATACCAGCCAATACACCCGTTTTTGATAGAGTTGCAATATCGGGGCAGATTTAAGACTCAATTTAGATGATGCATCGACAGCACCAGATTTTAAAAAATCTTCTGTTGCCTCTTCACTGGCCACATCCATTGCATCATCATATGTCACAATACCCACCATCACACCGGCATGATCTATAATGGGTAATGCCAGTAAGTCATAACGAGCAATGGTTTTGGCTACTTCATTCTGATCGCTGTCAAAATATGCAAAAATAATATCGGTCGCCATTAAATCACTAATATTGCTTTGTTCTTCGGCAAGTATTAATTGTTTGAGCGATAAAACACCCAGCAGCTTTCTTGCTTCATCAAGTACATAGGCCAAATAAATGGTTTCCGAATCGGGTGCCTCATAACGCAACATTTTAATGGCATCTTTTACCGACATATTCGGTTTTAGGGTGGCATATTCGGAGCTCATGATGGCCCCTGCCGTACCTTCTACATAAGAAGAGAGCTGCCGAATATCTTCACGCTCGGCCTGTGCCAATGCAGGCAATAAAGTATTTTGCTGCTCGTGATCTAAACATTTAAATAAATCGACACGCTTGTCTGAAGGCATTTCGCCCATAATTTCAGCCAAGTCTGTTCGCGTTAAACCGCGTGCAAATTTTACTTGTTCTTCGGGTTTGAGATATGAAAATACATAGGCGCGTGCAGGAAGATGCAGTAGCAGCTTTTGACTATTCTCTAAAGGTAATTGTGCCAAAATATCAGCCAAATCTGCGGCTTTAAACGTTTTAACAGAGTCTAATGCCAATGCAATATCTTGCTTGCTTAATGCATCATTTAAAAGATATAAAAAGTTGTTGTAGCTCATGCTCGCCCCCTATTACCCAACCTATGTAATAGGGCCGCAACGGCTCTTATTTTATTTGCCGAATGAACCCACATAATAATGTTGGTAAATATATATGTTTGAAATTTGGTGTATCTGACAACTGTGCCTGTCCATTTAGGGATTTAATCCTCATCAAACCGCTTATACGGCGCAGCAATACTACGAAAAACTGTTACATTTCTCAACCTTTACAACGAAACCTAAACAATTTAATCACTTATGTTTCTTTTAACAGACTTGGGCTTAAATAGAGTCCGTATCAATACATACATAAACGGAATAAAGATCAGCACCAAAACCGTACCGAATATTACCCCACCGAGTACGCTCACCCCAATCTCTTGGCGACTGGCTGCACCTGCACCAAAAGCAAGAACTAAAGGAACCACTCCCGCACCAAAAGCCAAAGAGGTCATCAAAATAGGACGTAAACGAAGTGCTGCGCCTTCCATTGCAGCTTCGATTACATGTTTGCCTTTTTCTTGTGCCATCGCTGCAAACTCTACAATCAAGATCGCGTTTTTACAGGACAAACCAATTGTTGTCAGTAGAGCAATTTGGAAATAGATGTCATTTGGAAAACCGGCCATGTAGCTAAACAAAATATTACCACCTATCCCAAGTGGAATCGCACTCATGACTGCAGTTGGAATACTCCAACTTTCATATAGGGCGGCAAGACAAAGGAAAATAAATCCAATCGAGACCAAATATAGCCAAATCGCTTGATGACTTGATTTTTGCTCTTCAAAGGATAACCCACTCCATGCCACGTCCACACCCGGCACTTGATCAACTAAAGCTTTAACATCCTGCATGGCTTGTCCACTTGAGACATTTTTGGCTGTATCCGCTTCCATTTGTAATGCGGTATAGCCCATGAAACGGTTAACAACTTCTGGACCACCACTCCAACGAATGGTTGAAAAATTACTAAATGGAATCATTTCATTTTGGTCATTACGTACATGCCAATAAGCTAAATCTTCTGGTTTAGAACGGAATTCGGCATCTGCCTGCATCATGACGCGTTTAATGCGCCCACGGTCGATAAAATCGTTGATATAGCTACCGCTCCATGCGCTACTCATAGTGCTATTAATCGCATTTTGAGTTAACCCCAAGGCCATTGCTTGTTTTTGATCAATATCTACTTTTAGTTCAGCTTTATCGGGGTTTGAGCGTTTGTCTAAATTTTCGAAACTGCTGAATTGTGAAGATTTTTCTTGCAAGCTTTTAAATTGCGCATCGAGATAAGCACGGCCTTCACCATTCATATCTCGCAGCCAAAATTCCAGACCATCGGTTTGCCCCAGGCCACTGACAGAGGAAGGCATGCTGACATTGATTTGTGCATTGTTAAATTTTTTAAAATGTTTCATAGCACGTTCACGAATCGCTTGCGCTGAATTGTGCTGTCCTGAACGTTCATCCCAATGCTTCAGTGCAATAAAGCCTTGCCCTAAGTTTTGACCCGTACCAGAAAAATTTCGTCCATAACGAATCATCACCAAATCAACATTTTGCTTTTCTTTAGTTAAAAAGTACTGCCGAATTTGTTCACCGACCTCACGACTTTTCGACATCGGTGCACCTTCTTGTAATTTAAGTTGCACACTCAAAATACCCTGGTCTTCACTAGGAATAAAACTGGTCGGCAAAGCACGATAAAACAAAGCAAATACCGTAATGAGCCCCGCAAACAAAACCACCGTCCATAAGCGATAACGAACCGTGGCTTGTGCAAGTGCTAGATATTTGGTTTTTAAAGTCTCTAATTTGGTGTTAAACCAAATCGCCCAGCGCTGTGGTTTCGGATTGGGTTTTAAAATTAAGGCACATAATGCAGGGGTTAAAATCAGCGCAACCATCAGTGACAAGCCCATTGCAGCCACAAGTGTTATGGAAAATTGTCTATAGATCACGCCCGTTGAGCCACCAAAGAACGCCATGGGAATAAATACAGCGGTTAATACCAAAGTAATCCCGATTAATGCCCCGCTAATTTCATGCATCGACTCGATGGCCGCTTGTTTTGCTGTTAACTGTTGTTCATGCATTAAACGTTCGACGTTTTCCACCACAACAATCGCATCATCGACCAACAGACCGATGGCCAGTACCAATGCAAACAATGTGAGCGTATTAATGGTCATGCCCAAAGCATATAAAATCGCTAAAGTCCCAAGAATCACCACAGGCACGGTAATCGCAGGAATCAGCGTTGCTCGCCAATTTTGTAAGAAGATAAACATCACCAAAACTACCAATAAAACGGCTTCGAATAATGTTTTCACCACTTCTTTAATCGATTCTTGTACAAATGGCGTGTTATCCCGTGGATAAACAATTTTATAACCGGCAGGTAATTGCTTCGCTAATTGTTCAATTTCTTGCTTAATTAAGGCTGAGGTTTCAAGTGCATTTGCCCCAGAAGCCAATGAGATCCCCATCCCTGAAGATGGATACCCGTTAATGGTATTAACTCCTGAATAATTTTCCGCACCCAATTCAACACGTGCAACGTCTTTTAAATAGACAAAACTGCCATCTCGTGCAGATTTGACAATAATATTTTCAAATTCTTCAACTGACTTTAAACGTGAACCTGAAGTGACTTTTGCATTGAGATATTGATCCGAAACGCTGGGCAATTCACCTACGGCTCCGGCTGCAACCTGCGTATTTTGTGATTCAACAGCCGCCCGGATATCACTGGGCATAAGGCTATATTGCTTTAACTTCAGTGGGTTGAGCCAAATGCGCATGGCAAATTGCGAACCAAAAACATCGACTTCACCAATACCCTCAATTCGAGCAATGTCCTGTTCTAGATGAGTCATCATATAGTCACCAAGTTCGATATTCGAACTCTTGCCAGTCTCATCATAGAGGCCGATAACCATATGGGTATCACCCAAAGATTTATAGACATTTACCCCTTGGCGCTGCACATCTTCAGGCAGCCGATTGATTACTCCATTTATGGCATTTTGTACTTGTACTTGAGCGGTATCTGGGTCAGTGCCATTTTCAAAACTGATGCTG
Source organism: Acinetobacter sp. YH12076 (assembly GCF_013419525.1). Taxonomy (NCBI): domain Bacteria; kingdom Pseudomonadati; phylum Pseudomonadota; class Gammaproteobacteria; order Moraxellales; family Moraxellaceae; genus Acinetobacter; species Acinetobacter sp. YH12076. The sequence continues at coordinate 101,758 of NZ_VOZY01000006.1, forward strand.
ATCCGGCTTCGGCCTGAAGAGTCGCTGCTTGAACTAAAATATAAAAGATGATCAATTCCTTTAATTTGTTGCTCAAGAACTTGTGTGACACTTTCCTCGACTGTTTCTGCTGACGCACCGCTATAACTTGCACTGACCGTAATTCGTGGTGGTGCAATATCTGGATAGCGCTCTACCGGTAAATTGAGCACAGCAAATAGCCCGAGCGCCATGACGATGATCGCCAAGACACCTGCAAAAATCGGTCGATAAATAAAAAACTTAGACAGCATCAGTCCATGTCACTTTTCAATTGAAGAAATAAAAAATATAGATTGAATTTTTCAAAAAATCTTATTGATAATCAATCACAATGAGCTTGATTACAAGCCTAGACTACATAAAAACCTTGCTTGAAGCGAAATATGTAGAAAATATGGAGAACCTCCACTTCAGCTATTTTAGTAAATTTATGTGACAAAACCGCCTCTGTCATGAAGCCTTAGCCACTGCCCTGCAATGTATGCCTGCAACATCATTCATTTATATAAAAAGATGCAGAGGCAGCCATGCAAAAACAATTAACAAAACAGTTAAATCTAGCCATAACTAGCAAAGTGAAATCCTCATGGGGCGTGTCTTCACTGCTCCTTTTTAGCGTTTTTGGTTTATCTGCATGTAATTCGGATGACGATAAAACCCATGTCACCAAGCCCCCTATTTTGCCTGATACAGGTTTTGTCATTGTTGGGCATCGTGGTGCCAGTGCTTTGCGACCTGAGCATACTCTTGCCGCATATCAAAAAGCGATTGATGATGGTGCGGATTTTATCGAACCCGATTTAGTGCCAACCAAGGATGGCTATCTGGTTGCGCGCCATGAAAGTGAAATTTCAGGGACTACCAATATTAGTACGCTGTCACAATTTGCGGATCGAAAAACCACCAAAAAAATCGATGGTATCGACTATACAGGATGGTTTACGGAAGACTTTAATTTGAATGAACTGACTCAAAATGTAAAAGCACGTGAGCGTATTGCTCAATATCGCCCTAATAACACTCAATATAATGATCAATACAGCATCCCAACGCTCGAACAAATCATTGAACTTGCCGACGCTCACTATAAAAAAACTGGGAAAATTGTTGGTTTATATATTGAAACCAAGCACCCAACATTTTTCCAACAGCAAAATCTAGCCATGGAAGATCGTTTACTCTCCACGCTTGCTAAATACAGTTATACACGTGATATCGCGCCTGTATATTTACAGTCCTTTGAAACCACCAATCTTAAATACTTACGTGATCAACTCACGCAAAAGAAAACCCTCAAACATGGCAAAATTATTCAATTATTAGATAGCCCAACTGCAATACCGGGTGACTTACAGCAACAAAGCTCACCTCAAAATTATGCAAGCTTAGCAACAGCAGAAGGCCTAAAATCAGTGGCAAAATATGCAGATGGTGTGGGTCCTAGTAAAACGTATATCTTTTCAAACACTGAATTTAAACAAACCACTTTTGTCAAAGATGCCCATGCTGCTGGTTTGAAAGTCCATCCTTATACGCTCAGACCTGAAAATGGTTTTTTACCTGACTATTTAAAATGTAGCTCAGTGGCAACCGAACGTTGTGATACCGGTGCGGCTAAAGAATTTGAAAACTTCTATAAAGCTGGTGTAGATGGTGTATTTGCAGATGATCCGGGACTGGCACGCAAAACCTTAACACAACTGCAAAAGCCCTAGTTTTCCTAAATTTAAAAAAGACGCCGAGGCGTCTTTTTTATTGTTCAATGGAAACCTTAAAGCGGGTTTGCCAAATATTCTGCGGCTGACTGCGTTGCCACTGGCTGAGGTGCTGGAGCTGTCGGAGCTGTCGGAGCTGTCGGAGCTGTCGGAGCTGTCGGAGCTGTCGGAGCTGTCGGAGCTGTCGGAGCTGTCGGAGCTGTCGGAGCTGTCGGAGCTGTCGGAGCTGTCGGAGCTGTCGGAGCTAAATTTAGTGGGTTCCAACGGAACTGACCATCATTGATTTCACTTATTTTACCAATACCAGGAAATGGTAAATGTGCAAATGCAACAAAGGTTTGCTCTTGAGCGAAACGTTTAAAAATTGCTAAACGAGTTTCACTGGCTTTGACCGGATCGACATCAAAATCAACAGATAACTTGGGTTGTTCAAACTGTAAATGATACGAATGAACCACATCACCGAGGATAGCAAAACTTTTAGCTTGCGACTTTAAGATAAAAGAATAATGCCCTGGTGTATGCCCAACACTCGGTAGTACTTCTAATCCATTAATCACAGAACCAACGCTAAAAGTCTTAAAACTCCGCATGGTCTGATAAGGCGCAATCGCAGCTTTAATTTTTGCAACGGTTGCTAAATAACCGTCACGTTTTTCGGCAGCTAAAGTGTTGACGGTGCTTTCACTTAACCAATACTGACTTTCTTGTTCATTGACGTAAACCGTTGCATTCGGAAATACGGCCTTACCTTGTTTTGCAATACCACATGCATGATCTGGATGTAAATGGGTTAAGAATACACTGCGTACACGATTAAGCTTATAGCCAGCTGCTTCAATATTTTGTGCAATAGAACCTAAGTTCGGACCAAAACAACTGGCTGCACCACTATCGACAAGACTGATGCCGCCTTGTCCATCATCAATCAGGTAGGCATTGACACTGGTTTGTATGCCTTTGCTCTGATCAACCGCAAGCTTTTGAAATAAGGCACTGACTTCTTCTGGAGTTAAGTTTTGTTTAAACAAATCAGGACTTAATTCGAGTGTCCCATCTTTTAAAGCAATGACTTTATACGCACCCACTTGGAAAGAATAAAATCCCACGGGCTGAGTCACATTCGTTTTGATTTCTGTTTGAATAAATGCCGGCTCTGCACTGACAAACTGGCTGGTTAAAAGTGTTGCTGCAAGCACAGCAAAACTAAAGTTTTTCATTGTTGACCTATATCACTTTTATTATTTCATGCAATGAAGCAAATGCTTCAAAATTAAAAATTTTAAACGTCTGTATTGTGCCTGAAATTCAGGCAAATTTTAAGTCTCATACTGGATAAACATAGCACTAACTTAATACAGGCTTATGTAAATCATCCTAAACTTTAATGCTCAATAAAATAAAAACTGAATGCAAGAAAACTTTAAGCTTGGCATGCTATATTTTCGCCAGTTTTTAAATCTATACGTCTGTACAGTGCTATGAGTGAAATTTCCCCGTTTAAAGGTAAATCTGGACTTAAACGAATTTTTAATGCAACGCAATATTCCCTCGACGGATTCAAAGCTGCTTATCAAAATGAAGCTGCATTTCGACAAATTGTCTGGATGAATATTGTGCTTATTCCCACCAGTTGCTTACTCGATGTGAGTCGTGTTGAACATGCCCTTATGGTAGTGGTGTGTTTATTTGCCTTAATTGTTGAGTTATTCAATTCTGCTATTGAAGCCGTGGTCGACCGGGTATCTCTAGACAAGCATCCACTTTCTAAAATTGCCAAAGATATGGGAAGTGCCGCTCAATTTGTCGCTTTAGCAATTATTTTTTTTACTTGGTTAATTATCCTTTGGCCTTAAATAAGGGGTGTCTCATTATATTTGCAGGGTTATGCCCAGCTTTTTTATATCGACACACTTCAATAAATGGATTTAAGAAGATTTTAAAGCCATAAAAAAACCCAGCTTTCGCTGGGCTTTTTTTCGAATCAGTTCAATGCTTAGTGAGCAGCGAATTGGTTCATTGTATTTTTCGCATCGTCACCCGCTTTAAGCGCGTTGTCACCAGCGAAGATTTCTTTGTGGTCGTCACCGATGTCTGAACCAGCCATTGCTTGGTGTTTCACACATGCAATACCACCGCGGATTTCTTTACGTTGTACGCCAGCAACATAAGCCAACATACCTTCAGAACCGAAGTAACCTTGAGCAAGTTCATGTGTAGAAAGCGCAGCTGTGTGGTAAGTCGGAAGTGTAATTAAGTGATGGAACACACCCGCTTCACGAGAAGCATCTGCTTGGAATGTACGAACTTTTTCGTCAGCTTCAGCAGCTAATTCAGAGTTATCGTACTCAGCGCTCATTAATTTAGCGCGGTCGTATGCAGATACGTCTTTACCTTCAGCAACCCAACGGTCGTAAGCTTGTTGACGGAAGTTTAATGTCCAGTTGAATGATGGAGAGTTGTTATAAACAAGTTTCGCATTTGGAACAACTTCACGTACACGGTTGACCATGTGAGCAATTTCTTCAACGTTTGGAGTCGCAGTTTCGATCCAAAGAAGGTCAGCACCATTTTGAAGGCTAGATACACAGTCAAGTACAACGCGGTCGATTTGCGTGTCTGGACGGAACTGGTACAAGCCAGAAGCAAGACGTTTTGGACGGTGAAGTTTACCGTTACGCTTGATTAGGATTTCGTCTTCTTGAGCTTCTGAAATGTCAATTTCAGTTGTGTCTAAGTAGCTGATGTATTGAGAAGCGATGTCGCCTGGCTCTTTAACCACTGGGATTTTTTGAGTCAAGTCAGCGCCTTCAGAGTCAGTACGAGCAACGATGATACCGTCATCAAGACCCATTTCTAAGAATGCATAGCGAAGAGCGTGGATTTTCGCGATGAAGTCTTCGTGTGGAACTGTAACTTTACCAGCTTGGTGACCACATTGTTTAGCGTCAGATACTTGGTTTTCGATTTGTAGTGCACAAGCACCCGCTTCGATCATTTTCTTAGCTAGTAAGTAAGTCGCTTCTTCGTTACCGAAACCAGCGTCGATGTCCGCAATAATTGGCACAACGTGAGTTTGGAAGTTGTCGATTTGAGCAGTGATTTCTGCAGCTTTAGCAGTATCACCTGCTTCGTTTGCTTTTTTAAGCGCACGGAATAAGTCGTTTAATTCTTTCGCATCAGCTTGGCGAAGGAAAGTGTAGATTTCTTCGATCAATGCAGGAACTGAAGTTTTTTCGTGCATAGATTGGTCAGGAAGTGGACCGAATTCTGAACGAAGAGCTGCAACCATCCAACCAGAAAGGTAGATATAACGACGTTCAGTTGTACCGAAGTATTTTTTGTTCGCAATCATTTTTTGTTGTGCGATAAAACCGTGCCAGCAACCTAATGATTGAGTGTATTTGCTAGAATCAGCATCATAAGCAGCCATATCACGACGCATAATTGCAGCTGTATATTTCGCAATGTCTAAACCAGTTTTGAAACGGTTTTGCATTTGCATACGTGCAGCATCTTCTGGGCTAATATCGCGCCAAGTGCTTCCGAATTTTGCTTTTAATTCACGGATTGCATCAATCGCTGTTAAGTATGTAGACATGATATGTTCCTGTAATAATATTAGGATTTTTCTGCAACGTAAGGCTAAAATCATACCCTCGAATGATTGTTCAGATTTAGAACACTTCGTTGCGATAGACACAGAGTAGATTGACTAAAAAAATTAATCCAATATTCTGCATTAATTTTCAATATTTATTTAAAAAATATGTAGATTAAAGTCGTATTATAATAATTAACCAATATTCAGAAGTATTTGTATTTAAATAATTTTATCAATAAATTTGGCTGATTTTTTTGTCTATTTTACAAACACTCTGATGAATTATTCTTCATTAGACTTAAGTCGACTGAGCATTCACTTTAAAAAAAAACAGCATTTTTTACGCCTTTTTTGCCCAAATTTACCGAGCTAAATACTTGGTTATTCTGTCTTCAAATGATCATGCAAATGAGATATTTCATCTAATTTTTTTGTTTTATGAACAGCGCATCACATAAACAAAATTGCTCCGTATTTTTATTTCATTCACTTTAAAAATATCGGTCTAAACAGGTAATAAGTATTTAAGAAGTATGTGCTACGACTTCAGCAAATTTGTCTTAAAACTGCTGAATTTTAGTACAAAAGTACACGTCATTTTTTCATCCATTTTTTACACAAGCCTTAGTAGTTATGGCATAATCAGATAAATTTCATGATTTTATTGTCGGTATTTATTTTATGAATCTGGAGCGGGTCGATCTCAATCTATTAATTTATCTTGATGTACTTCTTCGTGAAAAAAATGTGACTCGTGCTGCCGAGCAACTGGGTGTAACTCAGCCCGCGATGAGTAATATTTTACGTCGTCTACGCAACTTATTTAATGATCCACTTCTTATTCGTTCTTCAGAAGGTATGACACCTACAGAACGTGCGCTTGAATTACAGCCACGTATCCGTGATGCACTTTCTGACCTTTCGATGATTTTGGAACCCCGTACCGAGTTCCGCCCTTACACCTCAAATCGTGTCTTCCGCATCATGACTTCAGATTATGCTGAAGCAACACTGGTGCCGCGCCTAGTAAAAGCTTTGCGCTCAGAAGCACCCAATGTGGTTCTCGATTTTTTAACGCCTAGTGATGTGTCTTATCGAGATATGGAACAAGGTAAAGTCGACTTGGCGATTAACCGCTTTAATGAAATTCCGCAAAGTTTCCACCAAGTTTTGGTCTGGCGTGACAGTTTTTCATGCCTTTTAAATGCCAAGCACCCTGCTGCAAATAATTTAAACCTGAAAAGCTATTTAGATGCACAACACATTTGGGTGTCTAAAACAGGTATGGGTGTCGGTTTTGGTGTCAACCCAGAAAAACAAGCGGGTCTAGGTTGGATTGATCAAGCCTTAGAACGTATTGGCCAAAAACGTAAAATTTCAGTTTTCACCCGTCATTATCAAATGCCGGGCTTATTGGCATCGAATGTTGACTTGGTTGCAACTCTGCCAAGCCGTATTGCTCGACTTCAAGCCAAAAGTCAAAACCTGTTACTTCGTGATCCGCCATTCTATATTCCTGAATTTGAATTAAAAATGGCTTGGTGTCCATTACTTCATCATCACCCTGCTCATCGCTGGTTACGTCAACTTATCTTGTATGTTGCACGTCAAATGATTGAAGAAGAAAACCGCGAATACTTAATGAATAACTCTCAGTTTTCACAGTATCAGTAATTAATTCTTTAATTCCTTATTAATTCAAACGTATACTGTCACTATATAGGTAGTAGTTAAGACTACTACCTTGCCCATTTTTGTGTTAGAAATACAGAAAAATAGAATGAATCACAAACAGGTGTATTCGTGAGCCTTTTCCAAAATATTGTCATTATTATTCTCCTGATCGTCGGTGCGGGTTTTCTTTCACTAACAGAAATTGCCCTTGCGGGTGCACGAAAAGTAAAACTTAAAATTTTGGCTGAATCTGGAGATTCACGTGCACAACGTGTGCTTGACTTACAAGCCAACTCAGCAGACTTTTTCGCTGCATCGCAAATTGGCTTAAATGCCGTGGCAATTCTTGGCGGTATTTTGGGTGAGGGTGCATTTCGTCCCTATTTCATAACCTTAGTGACCCGTTTTTATCAGGGCCCGTGGACTGAAACTATTGGATTCACCCTGTCGTTTACTTTAGTCACCTCCTTATTCATTCTATTTGCTGATCTGATGCCAAAACGTTTGGCGATGATCGCACCTGAAAAAATTGCCGTTGCTGTTGTTGACCCGATTCAAATCTTTATTAAAGTGTGTAAGCCAATGGCGTGGGTGATTAATGCCATTGCCAATTTGTTGTTTCGTTTATTCAAAGTGAATACAACACGTGATGACAATATTACCTTTGACGACATTTCAGCCGTGATGGATGCCGGTGCTCAAGCTGGTGTACTACAAAAGCAAGAACACCACTTTATTGAAAACGTATTTGAGCTGGAAGAACGTAACGTCCCTTCAAGTATGACTACACGTGAAAACGTGGTGTACTTTACCCTCAAAGAATCAGAAGCCAGTATTCGTCAAAAACTCGCTGAATTTCCATATTCGAAGTTTTTGGTCTGTAGTGAAAATATTGATGACGTGATTGGCTATGTGGATGCCAAAGATATTTTGGTTCGTATCCTCAACAATCAGTCACTTCTACAGCTCAATGAAAATACTATTCGTAATGTCCTCACGATTCCAGATACATTAACATTGTCTGAATTACTCGATCGCTTTCGTTCAACCAAAGAAAAATTTGCCGTAGTAATTAACGAATACGCATTGGTTGTCGGCGTTATTACCCTCTCCGACATTATGATTACCGTGATGGGCGACTGGGTAACACCGATTGAAGCAGAACAACAAATTATTAAACGTGATGCGGATTCTTGGCTTATCGATGGCAGTACACCAATTGAAGATTTAAAGCATGCCCTCGCTTTAGATGAAATGCCCGATGAAGAAAACTATGAAACCCTTGCGGGCTTTATGATGTTTAAACTACGTAAAATTCCACGTCCAGCTGACTTTGTTACTTATCATGGCTACAAATTTGAAGTTGTGGATGTAGACCACTTTAAAATTGACCAATTATTAGTGACCCGCTTACAACAGGCTGAAACTGAACTTGATACACCAGAAGAATCGGATTAATTCGATTCTTCTTTTTTCTAAAACAATAAAATATAAATACGATGGAATACGAAGATGTCTTTTTCACTTAAAGCGATTTTGACTTGCTTTAGTTTTTATACTGGGGCTTATTTAGTCTATTATTTTTTCAAAGCTCATCCGCAACCTTTATTTCTATTGCTCGGTGTTGCACTGATCGTCACTGCTTGGTTTTTAACACCTTATCCTTATGAACGTGGCAGACAACAATATGACGAAACCATGCGTTTTGGTCTTTTTTTTTATAATCCCTTAATTTTTTGGTTCCGATTTTTTAGTTGGCCGATTCGGACGCTACTGTCTATTTTTGCTTAAGCGCACTTATTGTGATCAAACTGGATCTACACGCACTTACAGTTCTCTACAGATGTTGAATATATGTAAACAGACCACTTTTTTTGAATAAAAATTAAAATAAATCGAAAAACTACCCCTCCTTAATACCTTCATTATTAATGACTATTTTTCATCAAAATAGTGATGTATTTCACATTTTCTCACCTTTGTTTTGACTGATGAAATTTCTCTTTATGCTCTGCCCTTGGATTTAAAAACAGCTTTATATTTCAAAGGAATGAACCATGTTAACCGTACTCGGTTTGGGCATGATCTTGTGCTTTATGTATTTGATCATGTCGAAACGCTTAAGCCCACTTGTCGCACTGACTTTAATTCCCCTACTTTTTGCCTTGATTGCGTGGTTACTTGGTTTTTATTTTGACAGCTTGTCACACATACAAATAAATGAAATTGGCGACATGATGATTGAAGGTGTAAAAAAACTTGCACCGACTGGCATCATGCTGCTTTTTGCGATTCTGTATTTTGCCATCATGATTGATACAGGTTTGTTCGACCCTTCGGTGAAATTTATTTTAAAAATGGTCAAAGGTGATCCCTTAAAAGTCGTTCTTGGAACCATTACCCTGACGTTAATTGTCTCTTTGGATGGAGATGGTTCTACAACATATATGATCTGTGTTGCTGCCATGCTGCCACTCTATAAGCGCTTAGGTATGAGCCCATTGATTATGGCATGTTTGATTATGCTCTCTAGCGGCATTATGAACCTTACGCCATGGGGTGGGCCTACAGCCCGCGCCGCCAGCGCACTTCATGTCGACCCAAGTGATGTTTTTGTTCCGATGGTTATACCGATGCTATTTGCCATCGGCTGGTTGTACTTTTTGGGAACCATGTATGGTCGAATGGAAAGAAAGCGTCTGGGAATTGTCCAATTGGATATCAGTCATGGTGAAAACATTCAAATCTCAGATAATCCAGAAGCCAACCGCGCAGATCTACGTTGGTTCAATGCACTGTTAACCGTCATTTTGATGATTTGTCTGGTTTTCAGTATTTTACCTATGCCTATTTTATTCATGGTGGCTTTGTGTATTGCGCTAGTCGTCAACTACAAAAATGTCGACTTGCAGAAAAAGCTAATCGCACATCATGCAGGTAGTGCTTTAAACGTGGTCGGTATTATTTTTGCTGCAGGTATTTTTACCGGTATTTTAGCTGGAACAGGTATGGTAGAAGCCATGTCCAAACAACTTGTGGCAATTATCCCTGAAAGTATGGGCCCCTATTTAGCACCGATCACCGCTGTCATCAGTATGCCGATGACTTTCTTTATGTCGAATGATGCTTTCTATTTTGGGGTTTTGCCGATTCTTTCCGATGCTGCCGCTCATTATGGAATTGCACCTGTAGAAATGGCACGTGCCTCCATCGTAGGGCAACCTGTACACCTACTCTCTCCGCTTGTTCCTTCGACCTATTTACTCTGTGGACTTGCAGGTATCGAGTTTGGACAACATCAGAAATTTACCATTATCTGGGCTGTAATCACGTGTTTTGTCATGTTAGCAGCTGGCCTGATCTTTGAGATGTTTCCGTTTTATTCGAGCTTAACTTAAAATTTTAAAGATAAAAAAAGCACCATCAGGTGCTTTTTTATGTTTAACAATAGAACTAGCCAGTGCTTTACACTCGCAGGTTCATTTGTAGTAATTAATGCTTTGAAATTAATGCCTCTAGAACTGCTTCATAATGAATACGAATGTCATCTTCTAAAATTTTATAGACATTGTCGAATTGCACCATTGGCCATCCTTCTTTCCAAAATGGGAAAATATTATGCAGGTCATGAGTCACCGTTGCGTCTTCACGTACAATTGCTTGTGCAACTTGTGACAATACTTGTGCAGTTTCAGCACCATCAATCGCTAAATAATCGATACCACGAACTTTCAAAATACGGATACGGTCTTTCTTATAGCGAATTTTTTTACTTTGGCCTTCATTTAAGCCTAAAGCCAAAGTCACAGCTTCAACAAATTTATCTTCAAATGCTTGATTTAATTTCACCAAAGCTTGTTTATGAGCCTCTTGACGACCAGCTTTCCCCCCACTACGAATCACTTCATTTGCTTCAGTATTTAAAACATCTGATTTCATCGACTGAAGAATGTCTAGAATTTCGATATCGCTTAATGTTTCAGGAGAATGATCAGTCATAAACTGCCTATAAAAACTTAATATTCAATAAGTATGTATTTTCGCATAAAAGCAGCGTGAAAACTGCGACCTTCGCTATAGAAATTGCGTTTTCTCTTATAATGTTCAGATATACAACATGATTTAGAAAAAAATTATGTCAAAAATATCGAAATCAACTATATTACTTTCACGCTTTAATACTAACGTCACAATATGGCTCAAAAGAAACAGGCTGCTCTTTACCTTCAACAACTGAAACAGCAATATCCAGCAGCCTTTAAACATAATTATTTATTTTATAGCCAACTGAAAACTCAAGGCATTTTAGACGAACTCAAAGAACTCATTCCTTGGGTTTTGGCGGCGATGATTTTTATTTCTTTGAGCATGAGTATTGGACATGCAGTGCAACTATATTTTCCAGATATGAGTGAGTTTCGAGCTCATGGTATTGCTGTGCTGAGTATTATGTTGTTTTTCATGCTGGTTGTGCCATTAGTCATCAAGCAAATCAAGCACAGTTCAATGTCACTGTATCAAAGTTTGAAGAATACGCCATTCAGACTTGCGATCGTGATTTTATTACAATTACTCAATATCGCCTTTTTACAAAGCCCCTTTGTTCAATCTGTATTGTTCTTTTTCGCCATGAGTTTCGGCTTTGTGCGTTTTTATAAAGAAAATCTATTCAAAGGTGGAAGTAACACCCAAGAATACTATTTTCTGCAAGAGACACGTCGTATTGCTTATTGGTCGTATAAACAAATGCTTAAAGCCAAATTTCGTTTGACACTCAGTAATCCAAATCAAGCAAATCATAAACAGTTATCTGAGCGCTTTATCCATTTCCAAAATTTACACATACAAATGCTGCACCAGGAAAATCAGCTGTGTAAAAAGCTAAAACATCAAAATGTTGAACATTATCTTGATGAGTTAATGAAATAAGTCGGCGTTAATGAAGTGCAATGATCTTTCAATCACTGCTTAAAAAGTCATTCAATGCATCATTAGTTTTGAATATTTTCAACTTATATGCATGAATTGATTGATTTTAAAACAAACACAATCAAATACACTTGCCAAGCTCCATTTCGTCCTCTATTATTGCGCACATGCCCGAGTGGTGAAATCGGTAGACACAGGGGATTTAAAATCCCCCGCCCACAAAGCGTGCCAGTTCGAGTCTGGCCTCGGGCACCATTCTTATACTTCTAAGATTGGTGCAATAAAAGATCCAGCAATTTGCTGGTTTTTTTATGCCTAAAATTTATAAATCTATTATTATTCAATGCCAATACCTTCAGATTTTGATCTCCCTGCACTACAACTCAAGCATCCCGATGCCTTTTATCAACGGCTGCTGTTTGCGCATTTTAAAATCATCAATCTCACGCCCACTGCACCCGTTTTAATCTTTAGCTTTTGCCTGATACTTTTAATCTCTCTTGGCAGCGCTGTACTTAGCCTGATGTTTTCGACGACATTTTCAATTCACGACCCAAACATGGCGTTTAATCTTGGTATATTGATTATTCTTCCTTTGATCTATTGCTATGTCTGGTATGCACATTATCAAGCACGTTTTAGCAGCAAGTCCGCAGTTCAACGTCTGCAAATACAGCTATATCTCCTTGGGGGATTCACACTTCTCCTTGCTATAAACTTTAAGTATCTACAAACAGATGTATTAAACCTCATCAGTCTCTGTGGACTTTTTTCAGTCTGTTTTTATGTATATTTACAGAATTATTTTATAAACCTGAAAGCAGCGCCATTGAACGGGTAAAACTACAAAAGCTTCGCCAACTGGCATATTGGTCTTATCAACAATCTTTAAAACAAAAAGAACATCAATCGTATTTCTACGCCCTACATTTACAAGCCATGCATGAAGAACAAAAACTATCAGCATCGATCAAATCATCATTTAAAGATTTTTTAGACAATGCTCAATGACTTTTTTAAATCCCTAAACACAAAAAAGCCCTGTCACTACAGGGCTTTTTTTAAAGTTCAATTACCATTCTCGGTTAGCAACCAACTCTTCCATTTCAATATCCATATGGCCTTCATCTTGCAGCACCATCATCATGGCTTCTGCAATATAATCTGCAGCCGTATCATCCAAAGACGAATCTAAATCTTCAAATTGAGGTTTCATCTTATTGAGCTGTGCAACCGTTTCATTGGCAAAATGGTAGATATCAGTTGAACTTAAATCTGCTTTTGCAATTTTCTTCGCAAATTGAACAACCAATAACTTCACCTCTGCAACCAACACATCTGGGTAATATTCATCATCAAACATGGGTAGCAGTAAATCTGCAAACATACGAAACTCTATCACAAAACATTCAGGGCGCTTATATAACACAAATACTACAATTCACCAAATTTATTGGGATTTAGTATTTTCAAATCAGTCTGCATTCTGCATGGCTTGCCAAACACGTATCGCATCTACTGTTGCTTTGACGTCATGTGCGCGAACCATACATGCACCTTGTTGAATGCTGAGTAGATGCGCTGCAACCGAGCCTACAGCGCGATTTTGTGCATCTGCACCGCCAAGTGCTTCACCGATAAAACGCTTACGAGATAATGCCGACAGGATCGGATAGCCCATGTCATTCAATTGATAGAATTGCTGTAAAAGCTTTAAGTTTTGCTGCGCATTTTTAGCAAAACCAAAACCCGGATCAATTATAATGTTTTCTGCACGCACACCTGCATCTAATGCATCTTGCACACGTTGCTTTAATTCATCGATGACGTCAGCCACGACATCTTGATACTGATCTAGGTTATTCATCGTGGTGGGTTCGCCACGCATATGCATAATGATCACTGGAATATCCAGTTTTGCAGCGGTTTCTAAGGCATTCGGCCGAGTTAATGCACGTACATCATTCCAGATATGCGCACCTGCTTGAACCGCTGCCTCAATCACCTCAGGTTGCGAGGTATCGATAGATATCACCACATTGTGTTTGGATAATGCTTCAACGACGGGTACGACCCGTCGAATTTCTTCTTCAACTTCAACAACAGATGCACCCGGACGTGTTGACTCACCACCGACATCAATCACTGTCGCGCCATCCACTATCATTTGTAAGGCATGTGCTATAGCTTGGTCTTTACCATTATGTTTGCCACCATCACTAAAAGAGTCCGGTGTGACATTTAAAATCCCCATCACATGTGGCTCTGACAAATCTAATTGCAAATTACCACAGTTTAAAATTTTATTAGGCAAAGACACCAACTTCATATTACACATCCCAGATTTTGCTGCGCTTATTTTAACGCTAAGTTTGCTCAGCATTGCGCTCACATGCATTTATTTTCATATAAAAAAACCACCCAAAGGTGGTTTTAAAATTTTATGCTTTTGGCAATGACGGCAATGGTGGTGGAACATCTGGACCATCTGTTGGTGTGACATCAATCACTGGATTTTCAGCAATGTACACTTTTGGTGGTTGAGGTTCGCGACCTTCCATAATGTCACGGATTTGATCACGATCAATGGTTTCCCATTCAAGCAATGCTTTCACCATGGCATGTGCGATATCTTTGTTATTTTCAAGAATATCGCGTGCAACTTTATATTGCTCATCTAAAATACGGCGAACTTCACGGTCAACTTCAAGCTGAGTTGCTTCAGAAATCACACGACTTCCTAAACCACCCATGAATGACTGCTGTGAGTCATCTTCGTAAACCATGACGCCCATCTTATCGGACATACCGTATTTAGTAACCATTGCACGTGCCATTTTTGTTGCACGTTCAAAGTCATTTGAAGCACCAGTCGACATTTGGTTAATGAAGACTTCTTCTGCAATACGACCACCAAACAAAATTGAAAGTTCATTCAACATTTTGTCTTTGTAATGGCTGGTTTGGTCATGTTCAGGCAACTGCCAAGTCACACCCAGTGCCCAACCACGCGGCATGATTGTCACTTTATGCACAGGGTCTGTACCCGGCAAGATTTCAGCAACAATCGCATGACCTGCTTCATGATAAGCCGTCGCACGACGTTCTTCTTCACGAATCACCATCGATTTACGTTCAGGACCCATGTAAAGCTTGTCTTTTGCATCTTCAAAGTCATGCATATCGACCGTGTTCTTGTTACGACGTGCAGCAAACAGTGCCGCTTCGTTTACAAGGTTAGCCAACTGAGCGCCTGAGAAGCCCGGTGTACCACGTGCCAAGACTTTAACATCTACACCAGTCACAGAAGGTAATTTTTTCAAATGTACATTCAGGATTTGCTCACGACCTTTAATATCCGGTAGAGATACCATCACTTGACGGTCAAAACGACCTGGACGAAGTAAAGCTTTATCCAATACATCAGCACGGTTTGTTGCAGCAATGACGATAATACCTTCGTTGCCTTCAAAACCATCCATCTCAACCAACATTTGGTTTAAAGTTTGCTCACGCTCATCATTACCACCACCTGTACCTGAACCACGGTGACGACCAACGGCATCGATCTCATCGATGAAAATGATACATGGTGCATGACGCTTTGCTTGTTCAAACATGTCACGGACACGAGACGCACCCACACCCACGAACATTTCAACAAAGTCAGAACCCGAAATACTAAAGAACGGTACTTTCGCTTCACCCGCAATCGCTTTAGCAAGTAAAGTTTTACCTGTACCCGGAGGACCAACCATAAGCACACCTTTCGGAATGCTTGCACCAAGTCGTTTGAACTTAGATGGATCTTTTAGGAAGTCAACGATTTCAACAACTTCTTGTTTAGCTTCATCACAGCCCGCAACATCAGTAAATGTCACTTTGATTTGGTCTTCAGAAAGCATTTTTGCTTTTGACTTACCAAAACTCATTGGGCCATTCTTACCACCAGCTCCACCACCCATGTTGCGCATAAAGAACATGAATAACAGAATGATTAAAAGAACAGGGAAACTTGCAATCAGAAGTTGCATCAAAATACTTTGACGCTGTGGCGCTGTACCTTCAACAACAACATTGTTCTTGATTAGGTTCGGCATAAGTTCAGGATCTTGAACCGCAGGACGGATACTTTCAAACTCAGAACCGTTTGATTTTTCGCCACGAATTCTTTCGCCATCAATGGTGACTTGTTTAATCTGACCCGCATTTACGGCTGCCACGAACTCAGAATAGTTCATCGCGGTCGGTTGATTGCGGTCACTGACGTTGCTGAAGATTAAAACCAGCACGCCTAGGATAACCAGCCACAACACGGCATTCTTAAAAAGATCGCTCAAAGCTTTATTCCCATTTCTATCTAATTCGTTCAATCCCATTTACATGGGTGACTCTAATACTTACGCTGCAGAGTAGCTTCGCAATAATTTAAAAACGTACAAAATGCACAATTTTTAACGAGTTGGCAAGTAAACTTTACTTGAAAGCTTTCTTACGTCCCTGCCCGATTAAAAACACTTCTTTAGATCGAGCACGTGAAGCCGCCGGTTTTGCTGTTTTCAGCACATCAAATGTGTCTACAACTTGCTTACGGTATTCATCAAATCCAACACCTTGGAACACTTTAACAACAAATTGTCCATTTGGTCCAAGAACCTTTTGAGCAAAGTCGATTGCTAATTCACAAAGATAGATCTGACGCGGTTGATCTACAGCCTTATTACCTGATGTATTGGGGGCCATATCTGAAATTACAACGTCTACAGTACGTCCATCTAAAATTTTTAACAATTCATCGAACACTTCTTGTTCACGAAAGTCACCTTGCAAGAAGGTCACATCGGGTAAAGCATCCATGGGTAAAATATCAGAAGCAATTACCAAACCTTTGTCGCCAACAAGTTTACCGGCAATTTGCGACCAACTACCTGGTGCAGCACCTAAGTCGACAACGGTCATGCCTGGCTTGATCAATTTGTATTTTTCTTGAATTTCAAGCAATTTATAAGCGGCACGCGCACGATATCCTTCCTTTTGTGCTTTTTTCACAAAGGGGTCATCAAGATGCTCACGCATCCAGTCACGACTACTTTTGGATAATTTCTGGTTAGTAATGCGGGTAGCCATAACTCTCTAAATAAAAAAAACTTCTCAGTCTTGATTGTACGTGAAATTCAGCACTTTTGCAGTAGACATGTGTATCTAAAAAGCATCTTAAATCATGTTTTTTCAATAATCTTCATCGAGAAAATGCCGATTAAATACAGCGCTTCAACTTTGATTTTGCTATACTAGGTCGTTTTTAAAATTAGGTTATATTTATGGCGGCTTTATCTATTCAAGAACGTAAACGCTTACGTCAAATTGGTCACACCCTAAACCCAGTTGTAATGGTTGCGGACAAAGGCTTATCAGAAAGCGTTGTTGAAGAATTAAACCGTGCGTTAAACGACCATGAGTTAATTAAAGTGAAAGTTGTGGCAGAAGACCGTGAAGCTCGTGCTGCAATGATTACTGAAATTGCGACTGTTTCAGGTTCTGAAGTTGTTCAAACGATTGGTAAGATTGCTTTGATTTACCGCAAAGCGGCAAAACAAAATGCAAAACTGTCTAACCTTGTTCGCTACGCACACCTGTCTAACTAAGCATTTATGGCAAGTTTCGAACTCAGCGCTTTTGATCGTCGCTTTCAGGCTGTATCAGTCGTTGGTGCTATCGAACAACAAAGCCCATATACTTTAAATGTGGGTTATTGGATTCGAGACCCAAACCAACTGATTCAATGGCCAGAATTGGTATCATCTCACCCACGAATCGATTTTTTGTGGGAACATACCTGCTTAGAAGTTTTTATTGGTGTACGCAACGAAGACTTTTATCGTGAAATCAACCTCTCCCCTTCACAAGCTTGGCAGGTTTACCAGTTTGAAGAATATCGCTATCCAGAAGATATGCCGCCACAAGCTGCTTACGATATCGAACTGAATCAGTTGAAACGGACGCACTATGGCTTAAATGTCAGTCTTGATCTGACAGAATTTATGCTGAAGTACAAACTTAAATGGGAAGATCTCTATATTGGTCTAACTGCTGTACTGAAAACCCCTCAAGGTAAACAGTACTATGCCATGCAGCATAGTAGTCCAAATGCTGACTTTCACAACAAACGTGATTGGCTACATCAGTTCTAAACTTTTTAATGTTTTGATCTTCGATAAAAAGCAAAAGTACGATCTTTTGCTTTTTTATTGCCTGCTTATTTTTAAATAAGTGCTTTGTACTTAAATGTACTATTCACAATAAGGGAGCCATTAATGGCTCCCTTATGCATATATAGCGTTAACTTTAAGTTTAATTCGCTCTCACCCAATCCAGCTCCCTGGAATGACTAGACTTAGCTTAAGCGCTTTAAAATTCATGTCATTCACAATTAACTTTTAAGATCTGTGGTTTGATCCGTAACTTCAGCTTTTACTGGTGAAATTTTTTTCCACGCTTCCAAAGTATGTTCCTTAGAACGCTTAAATGTTTCTGTTAGATGATCTTTGTGTTTTCCTGAAATTTGGGTCACATCTTCTTTCAGCTCTTTTCCAAGTTTTGAAAGATCATCAATAACCGTATTAAACTCAGTTTTCACAAATTCTTTGAGTTCACTAAAATCTTTTTGCGATGAACCAAATTGAACTTTTAGCTGATCAAGTTTATTCAACACATCTTGCTTCAACTGACGCAATTGATCTTGCACACTGGCATTCAACTGCTTTGCCTCTGCTCCGATCTTTTCTTTGCTTTCAGTGACCGCTTCTGTGGCTTGGACACTCGCTTCTTTTGCAACTTGTTCAAGCTTTTCAGCACCTTCGATAACGACTTCTTTCAGGGAGGATTTAGCCGCTGTTTGTTTTTGTTGTGTTGCCATGACTTTGTACCTATAGTTTTTGCTGACCGAACCACAATAGCGCTTATTGATAAATTTTAATTTATGATTTGTCTGACAATAATTAATTGCTTACATTTTTCTACGATTTTGCAAAACCAAACTTTATTCTAAAATGCAAGCGCTTTATCTGCTTTATTCCTAATATTTACAATGGACTTTCAGTGGCTTTCTGCGTATAATGCCGTGTTAAGTTCAAGCGAGCAGATGTAAGGAGGGTAGGTTTTTAAGCAGCCTTCCTTTTTTTTCGTCTTCTCGCTTTTTTACAGCCTAAATTTCAGGAGCTTTGGTTTGAGCACCCCAGCAATTTTAGCCCTTGCCGATGGTACTATTTTTAAAGGTACTTCAATTGGCGCATCGGGTAGTACGACTGGTGAAGTCGTTTTCAACACTGCCATGACTGGCTATCAAGAAATTTTGACTGACCCAAGTTATGCACAACAACTTGTGACCCTAACTTACCCACATATCGGTAACACAGGTTGTAATGATGAAGACGCTGAGTCAGGTCGAATTCATAAAGTATGGGCCAACGGATTGATCATTCGTGACCTACCTTTATTGCATAGCAACTTCCGTGCTGAGCAATCACTAAGTGATTACCTTAAACAACACAATGTTGTTGCTATCGCAGATATTGATACTCGTAAATTAACGCGTATTCTGCGATCAAAAGGTGCGCAAAACGGTTGTATCCTTGCTGGTGAAAACGCGACTGAAGAAGAAGCGTTAGCTAAAGCACGTGCTTTTGGTGGTCTTAATGGTTTAGACCTTGCAAAAGAATGCTGTGATCCGACCGGTTTCGAGTGGACTGAAGGCTCTTGGGCGCTTGGTAAAGGTTTCGCTCAACCAGAACTTAAATTCCATGTTGTAGCATACGACTACGGTGTCAAAACCAACATCTTACGTATGCTCGCAGACCGCGGTTGTAAATTGACTGTCGTGCCTGCGCAAACTCCTGCTGCTGATGTACTTGCGCTGAATCCAGATGGCGTGTTCTTATCGAACGGCCCCGGCGATCCAGCAGCATGTGATTATGCAATTGAAGCTGTAAAAACAATTGTAGAAGACGCACGTAATGTACCTGTATTCGGTATTTGCTTAGGTCACCAAATTCTTGCACTTGCATCAGGTGCAAAAACTGTGAAAATGCCTCACGGTCACCACGGTGCTAACCATCCTGTACAAAACTTAGAAAATGGTACAGTGATGATTACTTCTCAAAACCACGGCTTCGCAGTGGATGCAGAAACTCTTCCTGCAAACTTGAAAGCTACGCACAAATCGCTGTTCGACCAAACCCTTCAAGGGATTCATCGTACAGACAAACCTGCGTTCAGTTTCCAAGGTCACCCAGAAGCAAGCCCTGGTCCACATGACTGCGCACCACTGTTCGATCATTTCATCGAACTTATCGAAGCATCTAAGAAGTAATTAAGGAAGCATCATGGCTAAACGTACAGACATTAAAAGCATCTTAATTATTGGTGCTGGTCCGATTGTGATCGGTCAAGCATGTGAGTTTGACTACTCAGGTGCGCAAGCATGTAAAGCCCTTCGTGAAGAAGGTTACCGAGTTATTCTTGTTAACTCTAACCCTGCAACGATTATGACTGACCCTGCAATGGCAGATGCAACGTATATCGAACCGATTACGTGGCAAACTGTTGCAGCGATCATTGAGAAAGAACGCCCAGATGCAGTTCTTCCAACAATGGGTGGTCAAACTGCATTGAACTGTGCCCTCGCCCTTGATGAGCACGGCATTTTAGAAAAATACAATGTTGAATTGATCGGTGCGACTAAAGAAGCAATTGAAAAAGCCGAAGACCGTAAACTCTTCGACCAAGCAATGCGTAAAATTGGTCTTGAATGTCCAAAAGCTGACATCGCTGAATCAATGGAAGAAGCGTTAGAAATTCAAGCACGCTTCGGTTTCCCTGTGATTATCCGTCCATCATTTACGATGGGTGGTTCAGGCGGTGGTATCGCATACAACAAAGAAGAATTTATCGAGATCTGTGAACGCGGTTTCGACCTTTCTCCTACTCACCAACTTTTAATTGATGAATCATTGATTGGTTGGAAAGAGTACGAAATGGAAGTTGTTCGTGACAAAAACGACAACTGTATCATTGTATGTACCATTGAAAACTTTGACCCAATGGGCGTGCACACAGGTGACTCAATCACTGTTGCCCCTGCACAAACATTAACAGACAAAGAATTCCAACTTTTACGTAATGCCTCTTTAGCAGTACTTCGTGAAATTGGTGTAGAAACGGGTGGTTCGAACGTTCAGTTCGGTATTAACCCGAAAGATGGCCGTATGGTTGTGATCGAGATGAACCCTCGTGTTTCTCGTTCATCTGCTTTGGCATCTAAAGCAACCGGTTTCCCAATTGCAAAAATTGCAGCGAAATTGGCAGTCGGTTATACCCTTGATGAATTGAAAAATGACATCACTGGCGGTACAACTCCTGCATCATTCGAACCTGCGATTGACTATGTTGTGACTAAGATTCCTCGTTTCAACTTCGAGAAATTCCCACAAGCTGATGCAACTTTAACTACACAGATGAAATCTGTGGGTGAAGTCATGGCAATTGGCCGTAACTTCCAAGAGTCAGTACAAAAAGCGCTTCGTGGTCTTGAAGTGGGTGCTGCTGGCTTTGATGAAAAAATCGAAGTGGGTACTGAAGGTGCGAAAGAGAAAATCCTTCAAGAACTTAAAGTGCCTGGTCCTGAGCGTATTTGGTACGTTGGCGATGCATTCCGTCATGGTTTCACGTTAGATGAAGTATTCGCTGCGACGAATATTGACCGTTGGTTCTTGATCCAAATCGAAGACATCATCAAAACTGAAGAAAAAATCAAATCTTTAGGTTTTGGTGACTTAAACGCTGACAACATCCGTTCGTTCAAACGCAAAGGTTTATCTGACCTTCGTATTGCGAAATTGATGGGTATTTCACAAAAACAATTCCGTAAACACCGTTGGAACTTGGGCGTGACCCCTGTTTACAAACGTGTAGATACATGTGCGGCTGAATTCGAATCTGATACAGCTTACATGTACTCAACTTACGATGAAGAATGTGAAGCGAATCCGTCTACTCGCGACAAGATCATGGTCATCGGTGGCGGTCCTAACCGTATTGGTCAAGGTATCGAATTCGATTACTGCTGTGTACACGCTGCCCTTGCAATGCGTGAAGACGGCTATGAAACTATCATGGTGAACTGTAACCCTGAAACGGTTTCTACGGATTACGACACATCAGATCGTTTGTACTTCGAACCAATCACTTTGGAAGATGTACTTGAAATCGTACGTATCGAGAAGCCTAAAGGCATTATCGTTCAGTACGGTGGTCAAACTCCGCTTAAATTGGCTCGTGCTTTGGAAGAAGCAGGTGCGCCAATTATCGGTACATCACCTGACGCGATTGACCGTGCGGAAGACCGTGAACGTTTCCAACAAATGATTCAACGTCTGCAACTTCGTCAACCAAACAACAGCATCGTTAAATCTGCTGAAGAAGGTATGGCTGAAGCAGCTAAAGTTGGCTACCCACTTGTAGTACGTCCTTCTTATGTCCTTGGTGGCCGTGCGATGGAAATCGTGTACAACGACGAAGAATTGAAACGTTACTTACGTGATGCGGTTCAAGCATCTAACGAAGCGCCAGTACTTCTTGACCACTTCCTAGATGATGCGATTGAAGTTGACGTAGACTGCGTATCTGACGGTAAAGACGTTGTGATCGGCGGTATCATGCAGCACATCGAACAAGCTGGTATTCACTCAGGTGACTCAGCATGTTCTATTCCTCCTTACTCTTTATCTAAAGAAGTTCAGGACGAAATGCGCCGTCAAACGATTGCAATGGCGAAAGAGCTTGGCGTAATTGGTTTGATGAACGTTCAGTTTGCGGTTAAAGGTACTGACGTATACATTCTAGAAGTAAA
Source organism: Acinetobacter sp. YH12076 (assembly GCF_013419525.1). NCBI lineage: Bacteria > Pseudomonadati > Pseudomonadota > Gammaproteobacteria > Moraxellales > Moraxellaceae > Acinetobacter > Acinetobacter sp. YH12076. The sequence continues at coordinate 124,607 of NZ_VOZY01000006.1, forward strand.
CCCACGCGCATCACGTACTGTTCCATTCGTATCTAAGTGCATTGGTGAATCTTTAGCGAAAGTTGCTGCGCGTTGTATGGCTGGTCAATCTTTAGAATCTCAAGGATTCACTACAGAGATTATTCCTGAACACTTCTCTGTAAAAGAAGCAGTGTTCCCATTCAACAAATTCCCTGGTGTTGACCCAATTCTTGGCCCTGAGATGAAATCTACAGGCGAAGTGATGGGTGTAGGTAAAACATTTGGTGAAGCGTTCTATAAAGCTGTGTTAGGCTCTAATGACCGTTTACCAGGCCTACCAACGGAAGGCGAAGTAAAACATGCATTCTTATCTGTTCGTCATTCTGACAAGCCTCGTGCTGTTGGTATTGCGAAACAGTTAACAGATCTTGGCTTCAAAGTCATCGCTACTGGCGGTACTTATGATGTGATTAAAGATGCTGGTATTGAATGTGAACGTGTGAACAAAGTGACTGAAGGCCGTCCTAATATCGTAGACCGCTTGAAAAATGGCGAAGTTCACCTCATTATCAATACAACTGAAGGTAAACAGGCTCAAGAAGATTCATTCTCGATCCGTCGCTCTGCATTACAAGGTAAAGTGTATTACACAACTACCCTTAACGGTGCTGATGCAGTATGCCAAGCTTTAGCAATCAAATTGCCAATGGATGTATACCGCTTACAAGACCTTACTAAAGGTTAATTAAGTTACCGAGAAGTCCCGCCACCTCTCGGTGGCGGGCTTTTTTTCATTTCTAGGTCAGTAAAAATTTTACTGATTTTTTCTTTTTACAAACATGAGGGACAACAATGCAACGTTATCCTATGACTCCCGAAGGCAAAATTGCCTTAGAGAAAGAATTACAGCAACTTAAAAGTGTTGATCGTCCACGTATTACTGCAGCAATTGCTGAAGCGCGTGAACATGGGGATTTGAAAGAAAACGCAGAATACCACGCTGCTCGCGAGCAACAAGGTTTCTGTGAAGGCCGTATCCAAGATATCGAAGGTAAACTGGGTGCTTGCCAAGTGATTGATGTTAAATCACTTGAGCAAAATGGCCGTGTGGTTTTCGGTGTGACAGTGACCATTGAAAACTTAGATACTGAAGAACAAAAGACTTATAAAATCGTTGGTGATGACGAAGCAGATTTTAAAATCAACAAAATCTCTGTGAACTCTCCAATTGCGCGTGGTCTTTTGGGTAAAAACGAAGGCGACGATGTAAAAATCAACACACCACAAGGTGAAGTTGAGTATGAAATTTCTAAAGTTGAATATCTTTAATTCATTAAGATAAGCAATTTTAAGCCCCTCTTTTGAGGGGTTTTTTATTGTTCTATGTTTTTGCTTAGCCCAATGTATGCTATCGAATGACCAAAATGTACGTTCAGCACTAATAGTCGACTGAATACGTCATTGTTCAACTGGCTTATTTCATTAAAGTGTTATCTAAAACAAAAAGAGTCATAACACACGATGAAATTTGGACATGCAAGCCGAACGGCACAAGCTGCTGCTGCCATTCGCGCAAATCATTATCTATATGCGAACGAACCTGTTTTTTCCGACCCTTATGCCTTTCATTTCACCAGTCCAATTTGGCGTCGACTACTTTCAAATCGTGCATGTATAAAAGCGTTGAATAGCAAAATACCCAATCAAACGTTTGGATTACTTACTGCACAGGTGGTGGCACGTTCACGCTATGCCGAAGATCAATTAGAAAAGGCAGTACAACAAGGAATTAAACAATATGTGCTGATTGGTGCAGGTTTAGATTCTTTTGTCCTCCGATTAGCGCAGAAATACTCAGATATTAAAATTTTTGAGGTTGATCACCCAGATACTCAAACATTAAAAATACGAAGTTTACAGAAACTCGGACATATTCCAGACCATGTTGAATTTGTTTCTATTGATTTTGAAAAAGAAAATTTAGCGCATGCCTTAAAACGGAGTTCTTATGATACAAAGCAACCAACTTTCTTTTCTTGGCTTGGAACGACGCATTATTTAAAACCAGAAACAACTATGAGCACCTTGCAAACCATTGCCGAATTTGCAGCCTCAGGTAGCGAATTGGTTTTAGATTATTCTATTCCCTATCAAGATTTAACTGGTATAGAGCGTGTCGGATCATTTGCTGTTTCCAAATTTACCTATTTTTTAAGTGAAGCCATTATTGGGACATTTCACAGTGATGAGTTACACCGTGCCGTGACAAAACTGGGTTATGTGGTCTTAGAAGATTTATCTGCACATGAGATTACTCAGCGTTATTTTGCGAATCGTAAAGATGGAATACGACATACTCAAGCCACGCATTTGCTGCATTTAAAACAAGCTTAAGCATTTATCTATAGTCGACATTTATAATGAGTCAGCTAAAATAGTCACGCGAATCATTATTGCTATTAAACCTTATGTCTGAAAAATTGATTAATTCACCTGTAAATCATTGGTGTGAGTTTGAGTTCATCTCTAAAACAGTGAAGAACCCTAATATTCACATCAAAGGTAATTATTCATATTATTCTGCATATTGGGATCAAGGTTTTGAGCGCTGTGTGGTGCGTTATCTGCATGATAAACCTGCAACAGCTGAGAAGCCGATAGACCAGCTACATATCGGTAATTTTGTCTGTTTTGGCGCAGAATGCGTGATTATGATGGGCGGCAACCAACTCCACCGCACGGATTGGATTTCAGCCTTTCCGTTTGATACACGGAGTTTTATCCCTGCGGGTGACACCATCATTGGTGATGGCTGCTGGATCGGCTCACGTGCGATGATTATGCAAGGTGTTACACTCGGTGAAGGTGCTGTGGTGGCTACAGGCGCGGTGGTGACTAAAGATGTGCCTCCTTATGCAGTAGTAGGCGGAGTCCCTGCTAAAGTTATTAAATATCGCTTTCCTGAAGAAGATATACAAAAACTGCTTTCTCTAAAACTTTATGACTTAGATGAAAAGCAGTTTTTAAAGATGCGGGAACAGTTGCAGACTGAGGATGTTTCAAGTTTAATTAAATATTTTACTCAAAATGCTAATTAACCATCATTCACCTTTCTTCCAAAATTAAATATTGCAAATGATTTACCCGCCTGCTTAGTATGTGAAACTGGATTTAGTTTGAATGCCTCTAAATTTGTATCAAGTAGCTTAATTTTCAGATCATCGGCTCCTTGAACACCTAGTTGTTCCAACTGTTCAATTTCAGCTCTATAGCGCTCATAAGATTTTGCTAGCGACTCTTTATGTGAATACTCTTGCTCAAGTCTAGAAAATCTATTCAAGTTTACATTCGCTATCGTTGCAATCCATATAAGAGGAGCATTAATAGTTACTTTAAATAACAAGGTATGCAGTTCCATATTTTTAAAATCATCAGCATCAAAAAGCCAAAGATTAAAACCAAACATACATAAAACCGTTACTATAAAAACAAACAAACTTATTACACGAGCTGTATTAGCTTCTTTTCGTTTGCTAACAAAGCCACCCGCTAACCCAGCTTCGCTAGATAAATCAATGGTAGCTTTAGCTCTAGTTTCTATATCTTTTAAATTTTTCAATCTTTCTTCTAGTTCTTTCTTTAATGATGGAATATCCTTAGCTTCATCACCATATATTTTCATATAAAATTGATCTAATTTTTTTAGCCGTCCATCAATTAATTCGTTTTTTGTTACCCCTTCTTCATCTTCTGTAAAATACTCTTTCCATAATTCTCCTAATTTATTTACTCTTGATTCCATTTCTTCAAATAAATTTTCTCCGTTCTCATTTTGTTCCTCAAACAGTTCAACATATTTTGCTTTTATTTCATTTATTTGTGACGAAAGTTGATCAACTGTAGATTCACCCTGCTCATCTTTAGCAAATAATTCATTATATTGATCTAGAATTTCTTGCTTAGAGTTTTCAATTTCCTCAATGCTTTCTTCAGATGTAAGTTCTAATATACGATCATATATAGAGACTCCATCATCATTTAATTGTAGCTTGCTGTCTATTTCACTGATAGTTCCCAAACATTCTTCAATTTTACTCTTAACTATTAAAGTTTCATTGCAAGCTTCTTCTAATTTCTGCTGATTACATTTGATTTTCTCCAATTCTTCTTGCAGCAATTTTCCAACAGTAAAAGACCTATGTGTTAAATCTCGCAAATCTGCACGTAATGAATACTTAGAACCTAATGAATCATTTAACTCAGCTAGCTCTTTTAGCATATGCTTCAAACGTGTTTCGTCTTTGCTTTTCAACCCCAATATATCAAGCCCCATAACAAACCTATTGAAAAAATTATATTTATTAGATCAATTATTACACAAATCTTTTTTTCAGAATATGGTGTTTAAGGCTAAGCTTTAACTATAACTCGGTATTATGAGTAAGGCCCTCTCAACCAATTGATGAATAGAGCTATTAATAGTGTATATAGTCAGAGAAACAAATATCAGTACTACAATCATCTTTAATCCTAGCCTTTTTTACTCAATCAGACTATAAAGAACACATAAAATAAAAAGACCCCACTTTTCAGGATGAATGATGACGAGAACCACTCAATTCTCAGGCATATTTATACTTTCCCTGCTGGCAGCAGTCGTCGCAACTTTTTGCGATGCGATTCATGTCTATACCCAGACACTTAGTTATCCCAACCCATTATTTTTCCATCAAGCTTGGTGGGTATTCCCAGGCTTTTTTATTGCCTTTGCTTTGATGGCATATAGCTATATTCAACTTACACAACTACTTAAACACTATGTAATGACTCAGCTCAGTTGCCATCACGACGGTACAGCTCCATTGATTGAGGCTTTGGTGCTATTTGCGATTGTCTACATACTCAGTGGTTTTGGTAACTTCCACCCAGTAGCATTGTGTTGGATTTTCTATATTAGCTTTTTTATTCGCTGGTTATTTAGCTATGAGCGTACATGGCTACTGATATTAGCTATTATGCTTGCCATTGGTGGGATGTTCTTTGAAGGACTATTGGCTGAGTTTGCTTTAGTTAAATATCGCTATTCAGAAGTTTTTAATGTGCCGTATTGGCTCGGTGGCGTATATATGCATGGCGCATTTGCCTTACGTGCAGGTATGCGTCGTTTTGTTTATCGTTAATTTTTTAAATTTGGAAAATTGAGACATAAAAAAAGACCACTCAATCGGAGTGGTCTTTTTTTGAATATGGTGGCTATGACGAGACTTGAACTTGTGACCCCCGCATTATGAGTGCGGTGCTCTAACCAACTGAGCTACATAGCCTTAAACTGTGCGCGCATTATGGAGGGATATTTAAATATCGTCAAGCCCATAATGCGCGTATTTGATCAAAATTTGTTGAAGTGAACCGATAAGCCGGGTTCTGTCGAGGACGATCATTCCTCTAGGCGTACAATCACTCATACGCTCAAGCGACCTACCCGGATCCAGCATGGGCCATGCCTAAAGGATCCCTATTTGGTCTTGCTTCCGGTGGGGTTTACCATGCCGTGAACTGTTACCAGACACGCGGTGCGCTCTTACCGCACCCTTTCACCCTTACCTCCGATTTCGATTGCTCGAAACCATAATGAAGGCGGTCTACTCTCTGCTGCACTTTCCGTCGGCTCACACCGCCCAGGCGTTACCTGGCACCTTGCCCTATGAAGCCCGGACTTTCCTCCCCTGCTTTAGTCACGGAGACCTATACACAGCAGCGATCGTCTGGTTCACTTCGGGGCGCATTCTAACAAATCTGACAACTAATTGCTTGATGTTTTTTGAGCAGTTAGTTTTTCGTACTTTTGTTGAAGCTGTTCCTGAGTTTCAGGATGTGCCGGATCCAATGGAATACAATCCACCGGACAGAACAACTGACACTGCGGTTTATCGTGATGCCCAACGCATTCCGTACACAAATCAGGGTTAATCTCATAAATGAGTTCCCCCATGAAAATCGCCTCATTGGGGCATACAGGTTCACAGACATCGCAGTTGATGCATTCATCAGTGATATATAAAGACACTCTACCAACCTTGCTGTTGTTTACGCTTAAAGGCTTCCACAACAGCTTGTGGTACAAACTGAGTGACATCACCATTTAAACGTGCAATTTCACGCACGAGCGTAGATGAAATAAACGAATATTGCTCTGATGGGGTTAAGAACACGGCTTCAAATTTACTGTCCAAACGGCGATTCATATTTGCCAATTGAAATTCATATTCAAAATCTGAAACTGCACGTAAACCACGTAACACGGCTGTTGCTTTTTGCTCGTTAAAGAAGTTGACCAACAGCCCATCAAAACCTACAAACTCAACATTTGACAAATGACTTAAAGACTCTTGCGCTAGTGCAACACGTTCTTCCAGACTAAACACAGGGTTTTTGTGATGTCCAATTGCAATTGCCACGACAACTTCGTCAAACATGCGTGATGCACGTGTCACTAAGTCGATATGACCATTAGTAATTGGATCGAATGTGCCCGGATAAATTACACGAGTTTTAGACATCCAGTTGTACTCTGTTATTTTGTAGATGGGTATTTTAACAAAATCTTGATTTATAGGTGAAGTCAGCTTGTAAATTTAAAAACTTCATCTTATTCAAAGTTCGGGTACAATAGTGCTAAGTTTGGAAGTTTTTGATTATGACGAAAGCAGTAGTTAAAAAAAATAGTAGCAGTACGATTGCCCTAAATAAGCGTGCGCGTCACGATTATTTCATTGAAGAAAAATTTGAAGCGGGTCTTTCATTACAAGGCTGGGAAGTCAAATCAATGCGTGCGGGTCGTATGACTATCGTAGAGAGCTATATTACGTTTAAAAATGGTGAAGCATTTTTATTCGGCGCTCAAGTGCAACCTTTACTGAGTGCTTCGACACATGTGGTGCCTGAAGCAACACGTACTCGTAAATTATTGCTGAACCGCCGTGAAATTGAAAAACTACAAGGTGCGATTAACCAAAAAGGTTATTCATGTGTGCCTTTGGCATGTTACTGGAAAGGTCCTCATGCCAAACTTGAAATCGCCCTAGTAAAAGGTAAACAGCTTCACGACAAGCGTGCAACGGAAAAAGACCGTGATTGGCAACGCGATAAAGCCCGTATTTTTCATAAATAAGTTCATTAAAAAAAACCTCCTTTTTGGAGGTTTTTTTATTTTTAAATTGCAGATTTAGCAGAATTTCAATCCACCAAAACAGTTGGTCCGAACTTCCTGATTTCCCAATACCTGATTTTTTAACGTTAAATTGGCCGCACCGGCATTACTAAGGTTAATTGAACCGACATTTTTATAAATCGGTAAACCAAATGCTGCACCAACAGCAGAACCTAAGGGAATATAAATCGGTTCATTGGTTAAAATTTGCGATACTTTTTGAGCAACTTGTGGCAAGACGCCTGAGATATCCACTTCAGATGTTGGATTCAATTTGCCAATATTGATCGGGTCTTTAAATGACATCCACCAACCTGTACGTGCAATATCATCGGCATTGGCATCTGGCCAACTAATATCTTGAGATTGAAGCGATAAATAACCGGCTGTGCCATTTAGTGGAATATTATGAATCATATTTAAGGCTTGCTCAAAGGTAATGTTCATTTTCAAACCATCAATTGATGAGCCAGAATCCATAAAGAACTGTGCCCCTTCTACCCATAACAAATTACGGTCAAGTTTGACCTGCAAGCTACCACTATCACGATTCAGTTGAATCGACGGTACAGTCGCACTGATATTTTTGGCAACGGCTTGAGTTTGTCGTTTTCCGTTAATGGTAATTTCAGGGACGGTAAACGGCACATTCATTGAAGGAATTTTTAAACCCTTACTATTTTCAGGTTGGCTGACAAAGCTACGATCATTGTTCCAAATCGTGTTAATCACCAAGTTACCGGATAAAGTCTCACTGCTGCTATCCCCAAAGATCGCGGCTTGGGTCTTTGCTATCCCTGTAGTCGGTGCAATTTTCATATAACCGCTTAGCGACTTAATCCCATCTGTCGGCGCACCCGTGTTTTGAATACCTGTGGTCAATAAACCTGTAATTGATTCAGCACTGACACGGAAGCCTTTAACTTCACGTAAAGCCGCTTGTTTTGGGTTTTTAATTGCAAATTCAATAAACGGATTTTTCAGTTCGGCACTTGTTGACGCTCGATCACCATTAAAGACGGGATTACCATTGGCATCGGTCGACGTTGCATTACCACTCAACGCCAGATGACGAATATCAATATCACAGCCATTTGACCCATTTACCCCACCACAGCCGAGTTGCAAACTTTTGACATTGACATTTAGATCCATGACGGCATCTAAACTGAGTTTGTAGAAACCAATATTTTCATCGACCATTTGTTGGTTGACCAAAATAGGATCGGTATAGGACATATTCATCAATGCAGCACCATTGATGGCAGACAATTCTTCATCGGCTAATCCCACCAATCCTTCTGCTGCAAAAACAACGTCAGAAACACATAAGGTCAATGCCATTGCGACTATTGTTTTTTTCACGATTATTTAATCCTTTTTAATATTCGTCACTCATCCCGAGTGAAATTTATGAGAAGATTAAATCAATAGCGTTGGCGTAAATGAATGGCAATTTGTGACACACATCACAACTCAAATATACAAAATGCCAATTTTCACAAATTTCAGGCCATTAAAAACCCCAGTAACATTTCCATCACTAGGGTTTTCAAAGATTTATAAATGATAGTTCAAACGATTTATTTACAAATTAATTAACTTTATTTAATAACAGCCCCAAATATTCACCAAACCAAATGGCGGTTTCTAAATCGCCCGCAGGTGGCGTGACTTCAACAGGTGCATTATCCGATTGTGTCATTAAACCTAAAAAGCTCGACATCCGATTTAAATCTGTTGTGCTGCGTCCAGTTGGCATCAATGGAAGACCGCTCCACAACATACCGTGCTGCATGGCGAATAAATTGATTTGCTGCAATACTGCCAATTTATCTCCACTTAAGCCGCCACCATTGGTAAAACCAGCGGCCAACTTGCCTTGCCATGTCCGTGCTAACCAGCGTTTAGATGATTGCTCCATGAATAATTTCATTGCCGCACTCATACTGCCCATATAGGTTGGGCATCCAAAAACGATGGCATCTGCACTGTCCAATACATCCCAATCCACATGCTCTACATTCATGAGATGGACTTTTACACCGGCTTTTTCTGCACCTTGTACAATGAAATTCGCCACTTTGGCAGTGTGTCCATAGGGACTGTGGTAAACAACAGCAAGAGATTTAGCAGTCAAAGACATAACATTTAAAAGTCGATAGATTCAGTCAAGTTTAGCATTTTCAAAGCATAAAGACGAATGTTGCCATACGTCCTGTTTTCGCTTCGCGGCGATAAGAAAAATATTCTTCAGCTTGGAAAAAGGTACATTGGTCGCCACCTGTTACGGCTTTAACCCCATGTAATGCAAGAATATAACGCGCTATCGCATAAAGATCAGCATAATATTTGCCTTCCCTTACACCAGCTTTAAATGCACTTTCAAGTTCTGGGTATTTGGAACAAAAGGCAGCTTTGACTTCTGCGCCAATTTCAAAATTCTCTTGGCAAATGGCTGCCCCCAACCACGCCCATGTTGGCTGAGTGTGCATGGCTGCAATGGTGTTTTCCACAATACCGTTGGCCAAGCCCTTCCAACCTGCATGCAGATTGGCAACTTCAGTCCCATCAGCATTACCCAAAACCACGGGTAAGCAGTCTGCGGTCATCATCATCAGGGCATGGTGTTTTGACTGCGTGACCATACCATCGCCTTCGGGTGCAACAAAGTTGATCTGTTCATCAATGCGATGGCATAGCGTACTGTGCGTTTGGTTCATCCAGCTGATTTTATTCACGCCATATTTAGCAAAGTCTTTGAGCAATTGCATCCGGTGCTTTTGCACACGCGCTGCATCATCTCCCACATGCAATGCCAGATTAAATCCTGCCAGTTCAGGTTGCTCAGCGGGTTGCGTCTGATCATGATGAACTCGAGTTTGTCCCACAAAAACACCCTGTGGAAGTCCCTGAACAAATTGCATGTTGCCGTCCTTTTCTATCTATGGCGTGTAAATCAGGTTAAAACTTAATACGCTTTGTTTTCGCTACGTAATACTTCAACCAATTGATTAAAGTCTTCAGGCCATGGTGCTTCAAACATCATGTCTTCACCTGTACGTGGATGAACGAGACCCAATTTAACCGCATGTAAAGCCTGACGTTTAAAGCCACGTAAAGTGTCATCTAATAACACCGACGCGCCTGCAGGCATACGTACACGTGGTACATACACTTGATCGCCCACAAGACCATGACCGATATAAGTAAAATGCACACGAATTTGATGGGTACGACCCGTTTCTAGACGTGCTTGAACGCGGGTAAAGTTTTGGAAACGTTCTTTCACATTATAGTGAGTCACTGCATCTTTACCGCCCGGCAAGACAGCCATTTTAATGCGGTCAACAGGATGACGTTTAATTGGCTCATCCACTGTACCGCCAGCAATAATGTTGCCATATACGATCAAATCGTAAATACGGTAAACCGATTTCTTCGCCAATTGTTTACTTAAAGAAAATTGGGATTCGAGGTTTTTCGCCACCACCAACAGACCTGAGGTATCTTTATCGATACGATGCACCAAACCTGCACGGGTCAACTCTGAAGATTTTGGGTAATGGTGCAAAATTGCATTCACCAATGTGCCTGTACTGTTTCCAGCGCCCGGATGTACAACCATACCGACAGGTTTATTAATCACCATAATATCGTCATCTTCATAGACAATATTAAGTGGAATATCTTCAGGTAAGCTACGGGTTTGTGCTTCTAACTCGACGTCTAAAGTCAATAACTCTGTGCCTTCGCATTTGTACTTTGGTTTCACAGTGTTACCATTGACCAACAAATGGCCCTCTTTGAGCCACTGTTTTAGCTTTTCACGAGAAAAATCAGTCCAAACCAGTGCTGAAACCTGATCAATACGTTGTCCTAAATAGCTTTCATCCAATTGAAATTGCAACGATAAACGTGTTGCAGTTGAGTCTGAAGTATGGTTATCTGCATCCTCAGAATCTTCAAGTAAATTGAAATCAGTTTCAGGGAAATTAGAATTGGAAGATTGTGCTTGACTCATTTGCTCATTCAGACAAAAGTGGTTTAATAGTTCAATTGTAGCTCATTGCCCGTATTAACAGAGGAATTTTTATGTCGCTACCAAAATATAAAATGACAATGCTTGCTCTAACAATAGGCATTGCATCGGCAATGGTAGGCTGTAGCAGTAATCCAAAGAAAGAAGTGGTCGACACAGGTCCACAATCAAGCGAACAGATTTATATCGAAAAAGCACAAAAAGCGCTTGAACGTAACCAATATACAGATGCAGCAAAACACCTTGAAGCTCTAGAGACCTACTACCCTACAGGTAACTATGCGCAGCAAGCACAACTTGAACTATTGTATGTAAAGTTTCAGCAAAAAGACTATGAAGGTGCGATTGCACTTGCAGACCGTTTTATTCGTATGAACCCACAACATCCGCAAGTTGATTATGCGTACTACGTGCGTGGTGTTTCAAACATGGAGCAAAACTACAATGGTTTGCTTCGCTATACTTCTTTAAAGCAATCGCATCGTGATGTGAGCTATCTCAAAGTGGCTTATCAAAACTTTGTCGACTTTATCCGTCGCTATCCATCGAGTGAATATGCAGTCGATGCCGCACAACGTATGAAGTTCATCAGTCAAGAATTGGCTGAAAGCGAAATGAATGCGGCACGTTTTAATGTGAAGCGTAAAGCATGGTTAGCTGCTGTTGAACGTTCACTTTGGGTGATCGAACATTATCCTCAAGCACCACAAGTTCCAGAAGCTCTAGCGACGGTTGCCTATGGTTATGACAAACTTGGTGATAAAACCACGTCTCAGCAATACATTGAAGTACTTAAACTGAACTATCCAAAACTTGTGAAGTCAGACGGTACAGTCAATATGCGTGCTGCACGTAGTGAAGGCAGCTTCCTTAACCGTGCAACTTTGGGTATTTTCGGTAAAGAAGCACAGACGATGTCTGAGCAAACCTCTACAGACGTAGTTGAAACCGATGAAGAAAAACGCAGTTTAACCAATCGTTTAAGCTTTGGCTTATTGGATCGTCCTCATAGCGAAAAAACTGAGTCGTCAGAATAAGCTGAATAATATAGTCGCAACGAAGGTCGATTTTTCACAAAGGGCAAGTTAGAATACTTGCCCTTTTATCTTTTCAGGATCTACAGATTCGGTTAGATTAAAAGGTATACAATAGTTCGATGGACGATGCTGTACTGCATCTCCACCTGAACTTACAGCATTGCTGATTTCAACATATTTCACGAACTGCCCAAATTCAATAGATAGACAGATAAAACAGCATGGCCATTCCTCAACATACAATTGATCAAATTTTAGATCGCACCGATATTGTCGATGTGATTGGTCAATTTGTGAAATTGAAAAAGACTGGACGCACCTACTCAGGATGCTGCCCATTCCATCAGGAAAAATCGCCATCTTTCCATGTCTATCGTGATAAACAATATTTTCACTGCTTTGGTTGTCAGGCCAATGGTAATGCCATCCGTTTTTTAATGGATATTGGTAGCCGTAACTTCATCGAAGTAATGAAGGATTTATCTAGCCAAACGGGTATTGAACTACCGAAAGACAATAACGATTCCAATAAACTCAAATATAAACGCGAATCCAAACCAAAACCTGTACAAAAACCTGCAATCGAAGCAAAAGCTCTGCCGCCCAAAACAGGCGAAACACACACCGCTCCTGCTGCAGTAAATTTCGAACACGACCCATTTGCTGAGTTTCAAAATAACGAAGATGCGTTTTATGGGAACGATCCCTTTGCTCACTTTGACCAAGTTACCAATGGTTTTGAAGATGTGCCGCAAGACGGAAACTTATATGACTTGCTGGAAAATGTCGCACAGTTTTATGAGCAACAACTACCACTCAGTCCAATCGGGCAAGCTTATTTTAAACAACGGGGTCTCAGTGCAGACACCATTGCCTATTGGCGTTTAGGCTATGCCCCCGAAGATTGGCAACATCTGGAAAAAGCCTTTCCACAAGATATCGAAGGACTCAAACTCCTCGGTTTGATTCGCACCAGTGATAGTGGTCGTGACTTTGACTTACTGCGTGAGCGGGTGATTTTCCCGATTCGAGATGCGAAAGGTCGTGTGGTCGGTTTTGGTGGTCGTGCCCTAAATGATGAAATCAAACCAAAGTACATCAACTCCCCAGACTCTGAAGTTTTCCATAAAAACCAGTTACTTTATGGTTTATATGAAGGCCGTAAACAAAAAGCCCAAGATTGGTTAATGGTCGAAGGTTATATGGATGTGATTGCCCTACAGCAATATGGCATTCATGGCGCTGTAGCGACTTTAGGGACTGCCAGTAATACTGAACATTTAAACATTTTATTTAAGCAAAATAGCCGTATTACCATTGCATTTGATGGAGATGCCGCAGGTCAAAAAGCAGCTCGACGTACGCTTGAAATTGCCCTGCCATTACTGAATGATGGTCGTGAACTTAAATTCTTTGTTTTGCCGAATGACCACGACCCAGATTCACTGATCCGTCGAGAAGGTATTGAAAATTTTCGACGGTTACTGCACACCTCACCGCTTCTTTCTGAATTTGTTTTTGCACATTTAACGCAAAATCATGATGTCAGTTCACCTGAAGGTAAAAGTCAGGTGATGGGTGAACTCAGACAGCTCACTGAACTGTTGCCGAAAGGTGGTTCATATCGTTATTTGCTACAACAATATTTCCGTGAAAAATTAGGGTTTAGCCGAAAGTGGCAGCCTCAAGTCAATAATGATGCATCATTGAGCTTTAGTACAAAAATTGATGCTGAAGAATATGTGATTGCGATTTTAATCAATCATCCTTATCTCTACATTCATTTTGAGCCTTTACGCGCCTTAGTTTCACAAGACCTATTGCTTTATCATGTGTTAAATATTTTCAATGTGATTTTTGATGAATTGCCTGATGACCCAGAGTTATCGACCTATTATGTACTCGGTGCTTGTGCAGCACATCATCATGAATTACAACATATTTTAGAGCATGCCAATATCAGTGACTATACGTCATCACCTGAACAAGCAGATAAACTTGCGGCAGATTTATCGACAAAATTGCAATATCAATTCTTACAACTCAAGATCAAGTCGAATAAGTTTTCTAGCCTTGCAGAAATGCGTAATTTAAAACAACGTATTTATGATATTGATAAAAAAAGATCACTCACGCTCCTTGAAGATTAAGTTTTAATTTCAAGTTCAAGCTGTGAACAACATACTATTCAATGAATCAGCTTATTTATTTCTTTGGTTTACGGCGATTTGCAGCCACATTAACTAAATCTTGTTCTAACATTTCAAAATAAGCAGGGTCTTCCGCCATCGCTGCATTGCGCAGCACGATAGAGGTCGGATGCAATAGTTTTTGGGTTAAACGATGCGACATTTCTTGCATAATTGTAGCCGCATCTTCACCCTTTTGTAGACGATTCAAGGCCAAAGCCAGCTCTTCTTGACGTAATGACTCCCCATGTTCACGGTATGAATGAATTGTCAAGCCAGCCAAATTCACTTTTTGCTGTGTGATTAAATCTGTCGCAAGCTGATTAACCATCACTTCGGCTTCAACTGCCGCCTGACGACGCTGAGCCAAATTTTCTTCAATGACAGTTTGCAGGTCATCTACACCATATAAATAAACGCCATCTAAACTTTCGACTTTGGCTTCAATATCTCGTGGTACAGCCAAATCGACCAACAGCATTTGTTTATAACGGCGTTTTTTCAATGCTGCTTTGACATCCGCAAAATAAATCACTTGATGCAAGCTTCCAGTACAACTTGAAATTACATCTGCGCGATGTAAATTGTCTGCCAAATCTGCAAAATCAATTATTTCAACTTCTACACGATGAGCAATCTCTTGGGATAAAGCTTCAGCACGGGCACGTGTACGGTTACAGATAATAATTCTACCCACACCCATTTCGGCCAAATGCTTCGCAACCAAGCTATTCATTTCACCAGCAGCAACAATCATGACCGTCAATTTTTCAGGCTGACTAAAAACCTGTAAAGCTAGCTGAGCAACAGCATAGCCCATCGACACTGCATGACTTCCTACGGCTGTTTCAGAACGCACTCGTTTTGCCGCATAAAAGGCATATTCAAAAATACGGTTTAAATTTGGGGAGACAGTTTCGGCATCTTTGGCTAAGGACAAAGCCGTTTTAACTTGACCTAAGATTTGAGGCTCACCAAGCATGAGCGAATCCAAGCCGCTAGCCACACGCATGAGGTGTGTCACCGCCTGTGCATTTTCATAACGATACACATGATTTGACAATTGCTTTACATCAATACCATTTGATTGGGCAAGCCAATTCAATACCATGTCTGCATTTTCAGACATCGCATAGACCTCAGTACGATTACATGTAGACACCACCACCATGTCATTAAGTTCAGGTGCATGGCTTTGCTGTTCAAGCAGCGCTGTTAACTTTTCAGGGTTAAATGCAATCTGTTCGCGCAGTTCTACAGAGGCGGTTTGATGGTTGACACCCAATGCAAAGAAAGACATATCAGATCATCATTTCGCTAAATTTATGCTATTGTGCATTATCGGCGTCATAAAAAGCATTACTTGGATCAAGAAAAATTGCGTCTAACAAATAGCCGACTGAACGGCCAGACAATAAAGCAGTATTCTACCACATTCTTACTTGTTGGTAGCATGGCTTCTACTGCCCCAATTCGGGCCGTGGGAGAAGTTTACCATGCAAATTCAGGATATGATGCAATTAAACAAAGTATGATTGCAGAATTTGCCTTAGCTTATAACGACATTCCAACCGCGCTTCATAATTACACCGTGCTTGCAATCAAAAGTAAATCCACCATGGTCAAACAGCGTGCTTTAAACGTTGCTATTGAGCAAAATGATTTACAAGCAGCCTTAGATATTGCTACACATTGGGTTGTGCAAGAACCTGAAGATGTACCAGCATTATTTTATTTATCACATATTGCTTTGAAAGCCCATGAATATGAGCTTGCCGCCGAAACACTTGATAAAATTTTAACCATTGACCCAAATGCAGATTTAGAACAAATTTTGGCGGGTATTTCCCCTGAATCAGAGGAAGATCGCGCTTATCTGATTCAAGCACTGACCGCTAGCAAGGAAAAAACCAACCCTTCTATTTTGGTCTTAGTCGCAGGTTTACAAGCTCAAAATGGTGCCTTTGCTGATGCCTTAGACACCATTAATTTAGCACTGAAAAAACGCCCGAAAGTGACTGGCTATATCCTAATGAAAGCCAATTTACTCATGTCTTTGGGTGATGAAGACGAAACCTTAAAATGGTTCGAAAAATCCAGCCGTAAACACCGCAACAATATGGAAGTTCGCTTAGCAGAAGCAAAATATTTAATTAAAATCAATCAGTCAGAATTAGGTCTAGAAAAACTCGAAGATATACTAAAGAAATGGCCATCTGCTGAAGAACCGCTATTTATGGCAGGTTTGACCAGTATTGACTTAGAGCTTTATGAAAAAGCCGAAAAGTATTTGGTGGAGTTACGTTATTCGAGCAAATACCAAAATGAAGCGTATTACTATCTCGCAGTAAATGCTGAACGCAAACAGCATTATGAAACGGCAAAAGCCTATTATCGCCTTGTTGATGGCAGTCTTTATACAGTTTCACGGCGCAATATGATCAGCATTTTTAGCCAGCAAAATAAGCTGCATGATGCACTGCGCTTTTTAACCCAAGAACGGGTTAATTATCCTCAACATGCCAGTTTCTTATATCTTGCTCAGGCAGATATTTTAAAACGCATGAACAATAAAAAAGCAGCAGTCCGTTTGCTTGATGAAGCGGTAAGAAACTTGCCCGAAGATCCTGAGCTCATTTATGCCGAAGTTCTACTGCTCGACGCCCATCAAGATAAAGATAGACTCGACCAATTACTAAAACAATTACTTGAAATTGAACCCAATAGCCCGACCTATTTAAATGCATATGCCTATACCTTGGCGGTACAAAATAGACGCTTAGATGAAGCCCGAAAATACGTCGAACATGCCTTAGAATATGCTCCTGAGCAAGCCTCAATTTTAGATACGTTCGGTTATATTTGTTATTTGCAAAATGATTTTAGTACATCTGCATCTGTTTTGGCCAAAGCATATGAACTGAGTAATAGTTTAAAAATTGGCATTCGCTACGCACGATCAGTCTTCATGCAAGGTGATATGAATAAATTTGACGCGTTGTTACAACAACTCCAACAAAAACATCCGAATGATCCGCAATTAGAGCAACTACATTCGTTATTGTTACCCCAACCCATGAAAAAGAGTTAAAAAGACTTTATGCAAGTATCTTCAAAATTTGGGGTATCTGCCCTGACCTGCTGCGCTTTATTTTTTACCGGTTGTCAGCAATATGTTAAAACACCCGCTCAACCTAGCCCTGAAGAGGTCGCTGCAAATCAATTCAACTTACAAGGTAAGATTGGTGTGCGCACGCCACAACAGTCAGGAAGTGCTTTTTTTACTTGGGTTCAAGACCGCAATGAATATGACATTGAACTGAGTGGCATATTAGGTGTTGGCAAAACTCAAATCAGCGGTAAACCCGGTCAAGTTCAACTCAATAGTGCAAAAACCGGTTTGATTGAAGCAGCAACACCAGAAGAATTACTCGAACGTGCTACCGGTTGGCAAGCTCCCATTACCCACCTCATCGACTGGGTACAGGCGCGCCCTGCAACCACACAAGCAAAAATTCAACGCGATACTGCGCAGCGCCCACAACAGATTATTGAAGATGGTTGGACGGTTGACCTGAGTTATAATGAAACTGCAACGGTACCGAACAAGTTAATTTTAAAACAAGCACTTGAATCCGGTCAGGAAAACCGTATTACAATGGTGATTCAAAATCGTTAATTTGCCTAAAAGCTGAGCTATGACTTCTGTGATTCGTGTACCTTCTCCTGCAAAACTCAATTTGTTTTTGCACATTACTGGCCGACGTCCGAATGGATATCACGAATTACAAACGATTTTTCAGCTCATCGATTTATCGGATTGGATGGAATTTCACCCACTTGCAAATTCTGCTGATGAAGATTTTATTCAAATTGAGGGCTTAAACAGCGTCAATCTAGAGCAAAATTTAATTTATCGTGCTGCTCAAATACTCAAACCGTTTGCTAAAGCACTGACTGCACAAAAAATCCACATTGAAAAAAATATTCCCATGGGTGCAGGGCTCGGTGGTGGTTCATCCAATGCAGCCACCACCCTTATTGTGCTCAATCAACTATGGAAATGTGGTCTAAATACCGAACAACTTGCAGAACTCGGCTTACAACTTGGGGCAGATGTTCCCGTGTTTGTACATGGTCTAAATGCATGGGCAGAAGGCATCGGTGAACACTTAACATTCATAGATTTAGCTCAAAAACAGTACATTGTGTTAAAACCTGACTGTTTTATCAGCACTCAACTGCTTTTTTCACAAAAAACGTTGACAAGAGACTCAAAGCCCACTAAATTTTGCGGCTATCAGGAAACGCCATCTGATTTTGGAAATAACTTTGAGCCTGTGGCACGAAGCTTATATCCCGAAGTCGATGAAGCAATGCGGTACTTAGATCAGTTCGGTACAGCAAAGCTTACAGGTACAGGTGCTTGTGTATTTACTGAAGTGACTGAGAATATGAATATTGATGACATATTGAAAAATGCGCCATGTAAATCTTACTTGGTTTGCAGTTTGCAAGAATCACCATTACGTCATTTTGAGGTTTGATATAGGGGCGTCGCCAAGTGGTAAGGCACCGGGTTTTGATCTCGGCATCCGTTGGTTCGAATCCAGCCGCCCCTGCCATCATTTTTCATCTGTAGATGTAATTGCTGTAAAGTATTAGGGGCGTCGCCAAGTGGTAAGGCACCGGGTTTTGATCTCGGCATCCGTTGGTTCGAATCCAGCCGCCCCTGCCATTTACTTTATTCGCTATTTCATCAATTTAGGGGCGTCGCCAAGTGGTAAGGCACCGGGTTTTGATCTCGGCATCCGTTGGTTCGAATCCAGCCGCCCCTGCCATTTATTTCAAAAAAGACAGAGCATAATTTGCAGTATCTTTGTTGTTTCAACTTGACAAAATACCGTAAAAATATTAAAGTTCTGCCGCATTAGGGGCGTCGCCAAGTGGTAAGGCACCGGGTTTTGATCTCGGCATCCGTTGGTTCGAATCCAGCCGCCCCTGCCATCTAATTCTCCAATTTGCCAACCGCCAAGGGTGCTTCATGCCCAATCTTGTCGTTTTTAGTGGATCTGCACATCCACAATTCGCCCAAAAAGTCGTTAGCCACCTTCACATCCCTCTAGGTGCTGCATCTGTAGGTCAATTTTCTGACGGTGAAATCGCTGTCGAAATTACTGAAAATGTTCGTGGTAAAGACGTATTCATCGTACAACCAACTTGTGCTCCAACTAACGATAACCTTATGGAAATCTTAGTTATGGCTGATGCTTTGCGTCGAGCAAGTGCTGGTCGTATCACTGCTGTCATTCCTTATTTTGGTTATGCTCGTCAAGACCGTCGTCCACGTTCAAGCCGTGTGCCAATTACAGCAAAAGTTGTTGCAGATATGCTCACAACTGTTGGTATTGACCGCGTTGTCATGATCGACCTTCATGCTGACCAAATCCAAGGTTTCTTCGATATTCCTGTAGACAACATCTACGGTACTCCTGCACTTTTAGCAGATCTTCGTCAACAGTCACACGACAACTTAATGGTTGTTTCTCCTGACGTTGGTGGTGTAGTACGTGCGCGTGCTGTAGCTAAGCAAATGGGTGATATCGATCTTGCGATCATCGACAAACGCCGTCAAAAAGCAAATGAATCTCAAGTAATGCACTTGATCGGTGACGTTAAAGGCCGTGACTGTGTCATCGTTGATGATATGGTGGATACAGCAGGTACATTGTGTAAAGCTGCTGACGCACTAAAAACTTTTGGTGCTCGCAAAGTTGTTGCTTACGCAACTCACCCTGTACTTTCTGGTAAAGCTTTAGAAAACTTGAAAAACTCTGTGATTGACGAATTGGTTGTAACAGACACTATTCCGCTTTCAGAAGAAGCTCAAGCTCTTGGTAAGATTCGCCAAGTTTCAGTTGCAAGTATGGTTGCTGAAACAATTCGTCGTATTAACAACGAAGAATCTATTAGCGCAATGTTTGATTCTTATCTATAATATAGTGCTAAATTTAAAAGCCCTGCCTTTTGGTGGGGCTTTCTATCACTAGACTGGTCGAAGGTCTAGTCAATTAAACTTAAATAGGAATGTCTATCATGGCAAACTTCGTATTAAATGCAGTAGCACGTGAAGAAGCAGTACAAGGGAAAGGTTCGAGCCGCCGCCTTCGTCTTCAAAATAAAGTACCAGCAATCATCTACGGTGGTGCAGCTGAACCTGTAGCAGTTACTTTGGAACTTCGCGAACTTGTTAAAGCTTTAGAAAACAACGCATTCTTTGAAGAAGTTGTTGAAATCAACATCGACGGTAAAGCTGAAAGCGTTAAAATCCAAGCTTTACAACGTCACCCAGCTAAAAACACTCCTATGCACGCTGACTTCAAACGCGCATAAGTGTTAAATGGTGTAAATGAGTGAGTAAACTTTCACTGATTGTTGGTTTGGGTAACCCAGGTTCTGAGTATGCCCAAACCCGCCATAATGCAGGCTTCTGGTTCGTAGAACGCCTTGCAGAACAATATGGCATCCAACTCAAAGCTGATCCTAAATATAAAGGCATCAGTGGTCGTGGTAATATCGAAGGTCAAGACGTTCGTCTGCTGTTACCCACAACCTTTATGAACCTCTCTGGTCAAAGTGTTGTTCCCTTCGCCAAATTCTATCAAATTGCTCCTGAAGCAATGCTTATCGCACACGATGAACTTGATATGAACCCTGGTGTCATTCGCCTGAAAACTGGCGGTGGTCATGGTGGTCATAATGGTTTACGCGATATTGTCCCGCATATTGGTCCAAATTTCCATCGTTTACGTATTGGTATTGGTCATCCTGGTTCTAAAGAACGTGTCTCAGGCCATGTCTTAGGTAAAGCACCAAGTAGTGAACAAGGCTTAATGGATGATGCTATTGCACATGCCTTATCACGTACTAAATTGTTGGTAAGTGGTGAGATTCAGCAAGCCATGAACCAGATCAACGCTTACAAATAGAACTGACAATTCCACAAATTGTTGAACAATACTTATTGCCATCTGAATAATTTCAGAGCAAAATGCGCTTGCATTTGACTGCTCACCCAGCATTCAAGAGATTGTTCCACCATAAGATACGATCTTAGGTCTACCAAGGAGACGCTAGCCATGCTATCTCGTTTATTAAAAGCTAAAATCCACCGTTGCGTCGTTACACAAGCAGAATTACATTATGAAGGTTCTTGTGCAATTGACGGTATTCTTCTAGATTTAGCCGGAATCCGTGAATATGAAGAAATTCATATGTGGAACGTGACTAATGGTAAGCGTTTTACCACTTATGCCATTCGTGGTGAAGAAGGTTCTGGCATTATCTCTGTAAATGGCGGTGCTGCTCACCAAGCAGATATTGGAGACTTGTTGATTATCGCAACTTTTGGTGATTTCACAGAAGCTGAAGCAAATGCACATAAGCCACGCCTAGTTTATGCGAACCCAAACAACACTGTGAACCACACAGCGAACTGTATTCCAGTTCAAGTTGCTTAATTCAAGCATTTAGAGATTCTGAAAAGCCCGCAACTTTGCGGGCTTTTTTATGGCTGAACTATGCATTATTGACTACGAAAAATCAGTATTAGACACATATCACTACATACAACTCCACAGCTCAATTTTTCTACCCTGCTCTCGAGCCCTTCCACCATGCTTGCTTTTGTTTACACTCAAAGGGCTGTAAATGCTCTCCGACCAACCCCACCAACAAAGGCTGACCATTTTCTTGCACCTTTAGCTCTGCATATTGCGCATCGCGATAGCACGGTTCCAAGCCTTCAGCAAATAAAAAGCTGCTCGCAGCGGGATATAAACCCTCAAATCTATTGTCAGGATTTTTGAGCACCAGTTTTGTGGATGAACCTGAATACTGCGCTAATAACTCTGGGTTGAAACTGGTTCGAATCACTCTACGCTGTGCATCAAGCTGCGCATAACTCACAATACTGTTTTTATCGACAAAATAGTCACGGTGTACATTTTCTTCTTTGTTCGCTTTGGCAGCTTGCCCATTGGCAGATTGCTCTTCAGAAGGCTGACCACCAAAATAGAGCTGATAATTCAAGGCCATATAATCCCCTTGAATCAAAGAGCGCGGATCGACAGGTTGCAGCTTTACATAAATACTCTGACTATTTGCTAAATGCCATTCATGACGTGCAATCATCAGCACAAATAAAAGAATACTGAGTACAGCCAAACCAATAGGAAGCATTTTTTTATTGAGTATGTTCATCACACATCTCCCCCTTGTTTAAGCTGTATCGCAGATAACATCTTGGTAATGCCAAGCAGCAAAAGGCCAGAGATCAAAATCGTTAAACTTTTCAATAAAAAACTCAGACCCAAATTGTAATACAGCATCCATAAGCTAAAAATGATCAACACGATGCTCAGGGCTTTAACCAAAGATTGCTGATAGACCTGCGCCCATGCCAATAAAACCAATAACAAGAAAATTCCAAAATAGCCCATCGCAATCAGCACAAGGCCCAATAGCAGTAACGGCCATTTTTCGCTCCCCACCTGTTTTTGCTGATTTGCGATGTAAAGGCCAAGCCAAACCACAGGCAGCAGGTAACCGACAAACAGGTCAAGAACACCATTTTGGGTCTGTTCAAACTGTAGAATGTTATTTGACAACGTCTGCAACACCACACCCACCAATACGATGCATAACATCCATAACACAATGCTTTTTCGATACATCGAGTGCAACCAAGCTGTTGCACTCCCGAGCAAGAAAATCAGTAGAATATAATTCAATCCAGTCACAGCTAAGATGACATGTTCATCGCTCATAAAAAGATCGGCATCAAATAGTGTGGCCACTGCAAGGCCGTATCCTGCAATGAGTTGAATAAAAACAATAAACCAGTGCATTCGACTAAACAAACAGAGCAATATAACGCCAATTTGCAACACTA
Source organism: Acinetobacter sp. YH12076 (assembly GCF_013419525.1). Lineage (NCBI taxonomy): Bacteria > Pseudomonadati > Pseudomonadota > Gammaproteobacteria > Moraxellales > Moraxellaceae > Acinetobacter > Acinetobacter sp. YH12076. Next base: position 147,999 of record NZ_VOZY01000006.1, read on the forward strand.
AAATAAACGAAATGCTATTGGTTAAGCTCTCTGTATGAATGAAGACCGCAGATTGGCCACATACCCATAAGCAGTAAGCAAATTGGCGACTAAAGATACTTTTAGCTCGTCGAATCAACCACCAAGCCACAGCTACAAAAACTAAGCCCATGACGATCGAAAACGCCTTCCAATAGGTCAGCAATAAGCTCGATAAAATAATGCCTGCCAACCATGCCCCAATCGCTAAAGGAATAACCGCAAATTTAGTCTGTGGCAGAAATTTAATCAGTGCCCAACTGATCACCGCAAACCAAGCAAATATCAGCAAAGCAAAAACCAGCAATCCTGCAATCGAATCTGATAAAATATGTTCTGCCCATTGGAAAATCAAAATACTGAAACTCGCGGCAAGACCCGCGGCTTGTAAACTGGTTTCTAATGCACGCTGTTGTCGATAAAAATAGATAATCAGATAAATTGGAAGCAACAATGCAAAAATTAAATATTGCCATTGATACTGATCTACCCCATTTCCACAGTATAAAAACATGCAATACATCGACATTAGTGTAATGAATGCTATAAATACAAAGCGCAGCGCAGCATAATATTTCAAACAAAACGTCACACATATTACCGTCAATATATTCATGCAGAGTAAATACCACCATGAATAATCAACGATTAAATAGCTTTGTTTAAAATATAAAAATAATGCCAATTGACTGATCAAACACAGTAGCGTAAAGACTCCGATATTCGGTCGATATAACCAAGGTAAAAACAGCAAAGCCCACACCAAAAACAACAGATAACTGTCTGCACCTGTTTGATAGACCTGCCCAATCACAGCCAAACTCAATCCAAGCAACAAACCGCTTAAAGTATCTAAACTTTGCTGAATCCAAACACGACTTGCAAAATATACACTCGTCACAGCACTCAGCAGCAACAGCAACATTGGAATTGCCAATTGGATGAATTTTGGCAACATCAACCAGTTTGCCGCGATCAAATACACGAAACTGGCAGCTATCAGTGCAACACCGATCACTTGCAGATACCGAATGACCTGTACATCTTGGAACAGATCTGTTGAAAACTCTTGATCTAAATGTGAACGATGCAGCTTTATATTCTGCTGCTGAGAATGCTGAGGAAGCGTCATTTTTTATCATTATGCAATCATGGTTGATTTATCGGCACGATAGCATGCTTTGACACACTTTATATAAATGCTTACAAATCCAATCTTATAACATTACTTATCTAAAATTTTGCAAATGATTCTAAGCAATAATCCCCCATCATCACTCAAACAGGTCTATACTCAAGACACATCGCTTCAGGGCGGGGTGAAATTCCCCACCGGTGGTAAATTTGCTGGGTTGAAAGCCCTGCAAAAAGCCCACGAGCCAATCGTTTAAACGCGATTCGCAGATCAGGTGCAATACCTGAGCCGACGGTATAGTCCGGATGAAAGAAGACGACGTCACATCTCTATATCATTGATCATTTTCAATATATATCGTAACGCCACTATTTCACATGTCCTGAAATGTTCAACCGTATCTAAAATTTACGCGAGCGTTTCAATGTCTAGTTTAATTCAACCCGAAATTTTCTTTTCTGCCCTTCCACCTGCAGAACAGCGCATGCTGCAAGCCTTAGAAGACATTCGTCAAGGCAAGCCTGTTTTAGTCATGGACGATTTTGACCGTGAAAATGAAGCCGACCTGATTGTTGCAGCAGAAACACTGACTGTAGAAACCATGGCACGTATGATTCGTGACGGTTCAGGGATTGTTTGTTTGTGTTTAACCGATGCTCAGGCCAATCACTTAGAACTTCCACCCATGGTATCTGATAACTCTAGCCATTTTAAAACTGCCTTTACCGTAACCATTGAAGCTGCAAAAGGCGTTACTACTGGCGTTTCAGCAAAAGACCGAACAACTACAGTCAAAGCCGCAATTAGAGATGGTGCTGTTGCTAGTGACTTAAACCGTCCGGGTCATGTTTTTCCTTTACGTGCGCGTGAAGGCGGCGTATTGACCCGTCGTGGACATACTGAAGGGACTATTGATTTGGCACGTCTGGCCGGTTTAAAACCTGCAGGTGTTTTGTGTGAATTAACCAACCCAGACGGCACAATGGCGAATGGCGTACAAGTTTTAGCGTATGCACAAACCCATCATTTGACTGTACTCACCATTGAAGAAATTGTGCAATATCGTTTACAGCACAATCTCTAGTGCGAATTAATTAAAGCTCTACACGTTCATAAAAAAGGCTGATTGAATCAGCCTTTTTATTTTTTTAATAGACGTTTCAAGTTAAGAATTAAGCCGTGAATGTGCTATAGATGCCATAGATGGCAACAACCACTAAAATCAGCCCACACAATGCCAACAATTTTTTATACCAGCGTGATTTCGACAATCGATGAAAAGACAAATACACCAAAGACAAGGTCGCGAAATCTAAAACAATCCAACTCAGGGTCAACACAATTAAACTCAGATTAAGATAAGGGGTAATTCCTACAAACTGCGGAAAAAATGACGCGAAGAAAATAATATCCTTAGGATTTGAAATCCCCACAATTAGTCCTTGCTTAAAACCCCCTTGTGCTGCTTTTAACCGCAGAGATTGTGCAGTAGGCTGTATAGTTACTTCTTTTAAAATATCAAATCCAATATAAGCAATATATAAACAACCCAGTATTTTGATGCCATCAAGCCAATGCGCATTAACATTTAAAATGCCTTTTAAAATACACACTGACAGCACAATCAAAATCAGTGACGCAAAATTTGTCCCGACAATGGTTTGAAATGCCTTTTTATATCCGCCTTGTAAACCTGAACTTGCGACCAACAGCATGACAGGTCCAGGTGTTGCAATCATTACGATGACTGCCACACAATATAAAAAGTACTCCGAATAATTCACGCTGAGATTCCTTCACTTATTTTTTTTTACATCACGATAAATTTCATAAATAAAAAAAGAGGACTTAGTCCTCTTCATCCATGTTTTGCAATAAATGCAAGCGAATGGCATCTGCTCTTAAAAATGCCAAATCATAGCTGGCTGTGGCGAGTGCTAAAACACGACGCTCAAATTCATCCCACAACGGTCGCACCTGTTTGTAATGTATCCCGAGTCCACTTTCATCTGTGAAATGACGGTTTTTTTCGCAGAGCTTGAGTGCGTGATACAGTTTGCGGCCTTTGCTTGCATCTGGACGTAAGCGAACTCGCTTAGACAAAACAAAACCTTCGACATGGACGATATCTGCTTGCGGCAACATCGGTATTAAAATTTGATCTAATTGTGCATCTAAACGACACCAAATGGCCGTGTGTTGCTCTGCTGTATAGGTATTCCATTTTATGACTTCATGGTTAAAGCGGCGGCAACCACGACAGACTGAATCACCAAATACCGTAGAACAACGCCCTGCACATGGGGTTAACGAGGCAATTCGACGATCAGTACTCAAAACCGGCTCCATTCAATCAATATTTATGGGATAAAAACAACTCGGCATGACTATACACGCTAAAACTACTGAAATGAAGCTATGATCAAATGTGTGGTTAAAAGCCATCGCTTTACTCGCTTATTCATCCAAATCACGGTAGAATGTGCGCCTTAATTTTTATCCTGTTTATTCATTTGGAGTACTCCATGAACGCTACTGTAGAACAGCTTGCACCTGTAGAACAGCAAGCGACCTCTGGTTGGGTTGTTGCCGCACTTTATCAATTCAAAGAAGTTCAAGATCCTGCCGATCTTCAACAACGTCTTTTAGACTTGGTAAAAACCATCAACCTTTGCGGTACTCTAATTGTGGCAGGTGAAGGTATTAACGGTACTGTTGCCGGTGACCGTAAATCTGTAGATATCATCCATCAATTCCTTCTCAATGAAGGCTTTAATGCGATGGAATACAAAGAATCGCATAGTACGGATAAACCATTCCGTAAAATGAAGATCAAACTGAAAAAAGAAATCGTGACTTTAGGTGTGGAAGTGAAACCACGTGATTTAGTCGGTCACTATCTTGATCCTAAAGAATGGAATGAACTAATTGCACGTGATGACGTAATCCTAATTGATACACGTAACGACTATGAGTACAAAGCAGGTACATTTAAGGGTGCGATTGACCCGAAAACTGAGACTTTCCGTGAATTCCCTGAATACGTGAAAAAAGAGCTTGAGCAGCATAAAGATAAGAAAATTGCCATGTTCTGTACAGGCGGTATTCGCTGTGAAAAATCAACCTCACTTTTACTTCAAGAAGGCTTTAATGAGGTTTATCACCTTAAAGGCGGTATCTTAAAATATTTAGAAGAAACCCCTGTTGAAGAAAGCATGTGGGAAGGTGAATGTTTCGTATTTGACGGTCGTACTGCTGTCACTCACGGTATGGAAGAAGGCGAAAATATCAAATGTCACGCATGCGGTTGGCCACTGGCTCCTGCTGAAGTTGAACTTCCGAGTTACGAACACGGCGTATCATGCAAATACTGTATCGACAAAACTACTGAACAGCAAAAAGCAGGCTTCCGTATGCGTCAATCACAAATTGTGGCAGCAAAACGTAAGCGTCTCTAAGGAAAATTTGTTGTAACGATATATAAATAAAAGCCCTATTTCTAGGGCTTTTTTTACGCATTCTCAACAGTGACTTAATTTTTTTGACAAAATAACTATATCTGGTTATTTACGAGAATCAGTTCGCGCATTTATGCTTATTCTGATCAATTGATCCGAGAAAATCATTATAGATAATTGAAAAGGAAAGCATTATGCCAAAATTAATCAACTCTCCAATTGCAACCTCAAGGCGCCTTGCTTTACCCGCTCCACACGTAAAAGAAAGTGTAACAGAATTAAAACACCTCCTTAACCAACAGTCGCATATTTTGATAGTCAGTATTGCTACATGCATTGGTGCAATTTTTGCCGTATTTATTGCTTATACATTGCACTTACAACCTACTATGCTCAATATTCTTGGACTTTGTGTGATTCCATTTGCTTTATCTCTAAGCTTACGCCAAGTCTATATTCACACACTGTTAAATATGGAACATGATGATTAATTTACGCACCTTACAACGTCACTTATTGCAACCTAGTCCTACGCTGTTCAGTATATAAAACGATTTTTAAAGCTGCTAAAGCTCCGAAATCTAAATAAAATCCAAACTGAACAGCGTACACTCAATACTATAAAAACTATGATCCAAGCCTTTCAATTATTCAGCCTTATATCATTCAGCATATCTTAATGCCATCACGCATTGATACATTTTCCTTCTAATTCAGCCTACATGCTACTTAATACAAGATGAACTCAATATTTGTTGTTTTTGCTTAGGTGGTTTCAGGAATATTTAAAACGGAACTTTACCCACTGCGCTTTTCAACATAGGATAAATACACCTTTTCTCTGCCTTAGCTACCATGACTTTAACTGAATGGATCATTTCAATCATGGAACAATTGGGTTATCTCGGTATTGCCCTACTCATGTTTCTTGACAATGTCTTCCCCCCTATCCCCTCTGAAATCATTATGCCCTCGGCTGGCTATTCTGCCTCCCAAGGTCAACTACTCCTCATTGGTGTCATTATTTCAGGTTGTGTCGGTTCTTTACTGGCGGCTGCATTGCTATATTGGATTGGTTATAAATTTAAGCATGAATCCATCTTTCACTTCGTCGATCGCTATGGAAAGTATTTATTTATCAAGTCGGCAGATGTAAAAAAATCTCTAGCATGGTTTGAGCAATACGGTCACCGCATTGTATTTTTCGGACGAATGATTCCAGCTGTGCGTTCTCTCATTAGTATTCCTGCTGGAATGAGCCGCATGCCATTTTGGAAGTTTATGTTTTATAGTGGTTTAGGTACGATTATTTGGACCACTTTTTTAGCTTGTATGGGTTTTTATTTAGGTGAAAATCAGCAGTTAATGCAGCAAATATTTAGTAAAGTTGGCCATGTGATTATTCTGATCACAGTCATCATTATTGCTTGGATTTTGTACCGTCGACATCAACGTCGACCTCGTTAATTTTTTGTTTTTGGGGCTTAAATGAAACACTATCTCCTACACTTTGCTGCTGTTTATAGCATCGCCTTGGTGCTTTTGATTACCGTATTAATTTTTGGATTAAATCTAGGTGGTATTACATTAATTCCTACATTGGTGGCATGTGCATTAATCAGCGTTGGGCATTTTGTAAAGAAAGAACAACGCGTGCCTAGCAACCATGAAAAGATTCAACTGGTTTGGGGCTCCAGTGCCGTTGCAATCATCATTGGTAGCTTTTTTGTGCTGTTCTTGGTGCTAATGAATCCCAATGCCGAAAGGATTATGAAGTCTGTGGATAATGCAGGCATTGGGCTAACTGCTGTAGTTATGCTCTGCATGGTCGCCATTCATGGCACGATATTTCATATTGCCTACGGTTGGTATGCAGACTACTGCGCTAAAAAATTATAAATTTTTTCAATGTATTGCGTTAAAATTTAAATCATCACCACTTCAATGAAAGTTAAAATTCAGTGAAGACACTTCAGGTAAGTTATACTCGCACTTTATATAATGAAAACATGAACATTAAATAATGAAAAAATACATCATCACATTTAGCATTGCTTATGCACTCGCCATGGTTGCTGTCGCAGCCATCGAATCTTTCTTTGATTTACCCGGTGGTTCATCCATTACCTGTCTCATCGTGGGCGGTTTTGCTGCAGCATCTAGCTTTGTTAAAGACCATCAGCGAGTGCCAAATAAGTTAGAAAAGCGAACTTTGATTTGGAGCTGTATTTTAGCGTCGGTTCTCATCAGTGTCGTTGCTACAGTCATTTGTCTCTTGATCTTCCCTGAAACCCAAGCCTTTATTCAAATGGCGCTAACGCAATTACCCGCTTGGGTCTGGCTGCTTGCTATCAGCTTTACTTTATTCATCCATTATCTCATGTTGGCTTTATCTTTTGGATGGATGGCAAAGAGCTTCTTAAAAGCCAAACGTAGTTAAGCCCTTAGACTAACTTTGAATTGAAAAGGTATAGCGCTAAAAAAAGCACCCCAAGGTGCTTTTTTAAAATTTCGTCGAAATTAATTTGGTGTGTGATACATCAAATATAATTCGTTCAAATTGGTTGGGATTTCTTCTGCAAGTTCATCCATCAACTGACCATTACGACGGAAAGATTCCATTTGTGGATCTTCTTCATCAATGCCGCTGAATACCATGATTGGCAAAGTTAAATCTACCAATTGTTCTTCAAACTCGTCGGTGAACCATGCATCTTCGTTTAGGAACATGGCATCAACGAAGCCAACACTCCAGTCACCAAGACTTGATTCAACATCGGCTTCTTCAATTTCAAATGGAAATTCAATACCATCTTCATTGGCAAGATTCTGACGAATCGATTCGAGCCATGCTTTTACTTGTGCAATAATTTCAGCAGGTACTTTTTTCTGATTGTTATCAAAAAGTTCGTCTAGCCATTTATCAAAAGCTGGGCCTACTGCAATTGCACATAAAAAACCATGAGTCGCTGCAAAATCTAGACCATGCTCGTTGTCATCGCCGTCTAGATAGTCACTCAAAAGGTCTAAATCTAAAGCACTCATTTCAAATCCAGAGTTAGAAACTTAATGCGTAAGCATAGCATTTTCAAGCGCTATGCTAAATCGCTATTTAGTCTTCTTCGTCATCAAAATCATCGTCATCGTCGATGTCGTAATCAAAATCTTTAAGCTCACGTTCAAGACGGCGCTGAGCCAGAAGGTCATCAATAAGTCGGCGCTTTTCTAACGATTCTTTCGCGCTAGTTTTTGCACTGGCCTCATCGAAATTCACATCATCATCACCGTAGTTATCATCTAGTTCAAAATCTGTAGAAGACACCAAAACTACCTCATAATGAAAAAAATTGAAGGGGTCTAGCCGCTATTTATATGGGATATAAAATATTGTCAAGTTTTATTTGTTTTTTTAACAACTAAACTTTAAAAATAGGTCTTTTTTTCTTACCAAAACCTGTGGCATGATATAATCCACCCTGCGTCCTTCATTTTTATGACAGTCAAAGATGACTCGTAAAATAATCGATGCATGGGATGAACTTGAAAACAACAATTTCAGCCCCACCTAAATTACTGAATTTAAATTTTTAATATCTCATTGGACAGCTTGATGCTGTACCGTCCTAATGGGATAAGCCAGCTATTAACAAGATTTAATGAGACGATCGTGCTAAAATGCACGGTTTTTTACTGCCACAGATTCAACGAAGAGTAAGCAAAGATGAGCGATATGACTTCCCCTACTTCTCAAGTAGCGGCTCTGATTAGCCGAGGCAAAGAGCAAGGTTACCTAACTTTCGCCGAGGTTAACGATCATCTCCCGGACTCAATCACTGAAAGTGAACAGATTGAAGACATCATTCAGATGTTGAATGACGTGGGTATTCCGGTACATGATCGTGCACCAGAAACTGATGATACAATGTTTGAAGGTGGCAGCGAAGCGACTGACGAAGTTGCTGAAGAAGAAGCCGCTGCTGTACTTGCATCTGTTGAAAATGAACCCGGTCGTACCACTGACCCTGTGCGTATGTATATGCGCGAAATGGGTACAGTTGAGCTTTTGACACGTGAAGGCGAAATTAGCATTGCAAAACGCATCGAAGAAGGTATTCGTGACGTTTTACATTCTATTGCTTATTGGCCAAATGCAGTCGAAGTTGTATTGCAAGAATATAAAGATTATGAAGCGGGTGAACGCCGTTTAGCTGATATTCTTTCTGGTTATTTAGATCCAGAATCTGACGAAGCCATCCCAGAAGTGATCGATGAAGAAGATTCTGAGATCGATGAAGATGAAGCGTCAACCAACAAGCCAACTAAAGATGTCAAACTTGATGATGACGATGAAGAAGAAGAGTCTGAAGGTGATGATGATTCTGAAGGCGAATCTGGTCCAGATCCTGAAATTGCTAAAGCACGTTTCACCGAGCTTGAACAAGCATGGTTAGTCACTAAAGCTGCAATTGAAAAACATGGTCGTAACAGTAAAGAAGCTGCTGCTGCACTTGAAGCACTTGCAACTGTGTTCATGATGTTCAAATTCACACCACGTTTATTCGACATCATCTCTGATTTGATTCGTAATACCCATGACCAAATCCGTACTTCTGAACGTGAAGTTATGCGCTATGCAGTACGTCGTGGTCGTATGGACCGTACTCAATTCCGTACGTCTTTCCCAGGCCAAGAGTCTAACTTTGCTTGGTTAGATGAACAAATTGCTAAAGCACCTGCAGAAATGAAAGGCTATCTTGAAAAAGTCCGCCCTGACGTTCTGGCATTCCAACAAAAAATCGCTGACATCGAGAAAGAACTTGGTTTAGATGTTAAAGGCATCAAAGACATTTCTAAACGTATGTCGATTGGTGAAGCGAAAGCTCGCCGTGCGAAAAAGGAAATGGTTGAAGCTAACTTACGTTTGGTAATTTCGATTGCGAAAAAGTACACCAACCGTGGTTTGCAATTCCTCGACTTGATCCAAGAAGGTAACATCGGCTTGATGAAAGCGGTGGATAAATTCGAATATCGTCGTGGTTATAAGTTCTCTACATATGCAACTTGGTGGATTCGTCAGGCGATTACGCGTTCGATTGCTGACCAAGCACGTACTATTCGTATTCCAGTACACATGATCGAAACCATTAACAAGATCAACCGTGTATCTCGCCAACTTCTTCAAGAAATGGGTCGTGAACCGACACCAGAAGAATTAGGTGAACGTCTAGAAATGGACGAAGTGAAAGTTCGTAAAGTGCTTAAAATCGCGAAAGAACCAATTTCAATGGAAACACCAATTGGTGATGATGAAGATTCGCATCTTGGTGACTTCATTGAAGACGGTAATATCACCTCTCCTATTGACGCTGCAACGTCAGAAGGCTTAAAAGAAGCAACACGTGAAGTTCTTGAAAACTTGACTGAACGTGAAGCGAAAGTCTTGAAAATGCGTTTTGGTATCGATATGCCAACCGACCATACCTTGGAAGAAGTGGGCAAACAGTTTGACGTAACACGTGAACGTATTCGTCAGATTGAAGCGAAAGCATTACGTAAACTTCGCCATCCATCACGTTCAGAGCATTTGCGTTCATTCCTTGAGAATGATTAACCTATAACTAGGACAATGCAGGCTTGAATATGGGGTTTTCCGCCCCATATTATGAGCATGTAGCAAATGATTCCAAATACCTGCTCATTGCAGGTATTTTTAAGTAATGAGGTGTCCCATGACTGATATGACTAATCGCGCTCCTTCACGTGAATTGCAAGAGCATCTTTGGGTCTTCCCTATGGACTACCCTATTAAATTGATTGGTAATGCAGGTGAAGAACTTCGCCTTGCAGTGAATGAAATTTTTGTTAAACATTTTCCTGATTTTGATGGCAGTAAAATGACTGTGACTCCATCTCGTACAGGTAAATACCATTCAGTAACAGCAAATCTTCGTTTTGAAGAGCTTGAACAAGTTCACGCAGTTTATGCAGACCTTGCAGCTTGTCCATTAATTAAGACAGCACTGTAAGTACTGAAAAACACGCTTTCGAGCGTGTTTTTTTATGTGAAAATAGAGCATTAAATTACAACTCAAACCGTTCAACGCCCCCATTATTCTGCCAATTCATTATAATAAAACTCTATGTTTGACCATAAAGGACGCAACACGCGTGACTGAAACTGTTCAAAAACCCGAATTAATCATTCGTCAATATAACCACCTTACCCCTTATGCAGACCGCTTTTTAGAGATGAAAACTCTCACTGAACAGCGAGATGAATACTCACCCGATGAGCTGTGGATATTGCAACATCCCGATGTATTAACTCAGGGGCAAGCTGGCAAACCTGAACATATTTTGGTGCAAAGTAACATCCCTGTGGTACAAACAGACCGTGGTGGACAAGTCACTTGGCATGGACCGGGTCAGTTGGTCGCTTATTTCATGTTTGACTTAAATCGCTTAGGTTGGAACGTGCGTACGCTGGTTTCCTATGCAGAAAACTTGATGATCGAACTGCTGAAAAAGTACGGCATCGACGCTTATGCCAAGCCTGATGCACCGGGTGTTTATGTTGCAGAACGCAAAATTGGTTCTCTCGGTTTTAAAATTCGTAAAGGCCGCAGTTATCACGGTTTGGCACTGAATATCGATTGTGATCTATTTGGTTTTCATACCATTAATCCATGTGGCTATGCTGGATTAGAAATGGTTCGTATACAAGATTTGGTGCAAGATTACCCTAAATTTGAAAACTTATGCGTCGATATCATTGATACTTTGAAAAACAGTGGTTACTTTAAAGACGTAACAGTCAAACAACTATAAAAGACTTTGCTTTCTCAAATAAAATAATTTAGAGTAAAAGCTCTAAATTAATAATTATAGATAAGGGATGTACACGTGATTGCAACTAAATCCGTTAAACCCGCGCTCCAGCAGGCCTATGTCAAACTCATGATGGATGTGATTGGCAGAGGTCTGGTCATGGCGAGCCAGGTCGATGAAGAAATTAAACAAGAAGTTGCTAAATTTCCAGTTAATTTTATTTTATCTATGAATGTTTTTCCTAATGGTGCTGCATTTGTCGCGCAAGTCACGGAAGACCATCAACTCAAACTCCTCACACCCGGCACTCAAAAGCCTGACTTAACCATTACGTTTAAGCATTTGAATCATGCCTTTTTGGTCTTCTCATTTCAAGAAAGTACCGCACAAGCCTTTGCCAATGACCGCATGATCGCCGATGGTGATTTGTCTTATGCCATCCGACTGGTGCGTTGTCTCAACAAAATGGAAGCGTTAATTTTACCTAAATTGGTGGCTGAATTGGCTGTCAAAGAATATCCAACACATTTAAGCCTAAAAGAAAAACTGAGCGGTGCTGCAAATATTTATTTAAAAGTAGCCCAGTCTTATTTCAAACGGAGCGCATAACACATGGCTAAACCATATTACGAATTTTTCTGTCCTGTAAAAGTGATTGCTGGCCATGCTGCTTTAGAACACATTCCATTCGAACTGTCTACTTTGGGTGCTAAACGCCCCATGATCATTACTGACAAAGGCGTTCGCAGTAATCAATTACTTGCACCGATTGAAGCGGCATTTGAAAGTACCGAGACGGTGATTGGCTATATTTTTGATGATGTTCCTCCAGACTCAAGTTTAGAAACCGTACGTAAAGCGGCTCAACTTTACCGCGACAACCAATGTGATGCCATTATTGCCGTCGGTGGCGGTTCAGTTATTGATACCTCTAAAGCAACCAACATCTTGGTATCTGAAGGTGGTGATGACTTACTGAAATACTCAGGTGCGCACAACTTACCAAAACCTTTAAAACCTTTTTTTGTGATTCCAACAACCTCAGGGACAGGTTCAGAAGTGACTATGGTCGCTGTAGTTTCTGCCCCTGAAAAGAATGTCAAAATGGCCTTTGCATCGAATTATTTGATGCCACATGCGGCAATTCTTGACCCACGTATGACGCAAACTTTGCCACCTCATCTTACGGCTATGACAGCGATGGATGCGATGACGCATGCTATTGAAGCCTATACGTGCATGGCGGCGAACCCGATTTCAGATGCCTATGCAACTGCCGCAATCAAGAAAATTAGCAATAGCTTATTTGGTGTATTAGATAATACCAGCGATGCACATGGGCGCTTAGAACTTGCACAAGCTTCTACAATGGCAGGAATTGCATTTTCGAATTCGATGGTTGGATTAGTCCACTCATTGGGTCATGCTTTAGGTGCTGTTGCTCACCTCCCCCATGGATTATGCATGAATTTATTCTTGCCGTATGTGTTGGAATACAACAAAGAAGTGAATGGCGATAAGATTGCTGAATTGCTATTACCACTGGCTGGTCCTGATATTTATGCACAAACACCGGCCAACCTCCGCGCTGAAAAAGCCATTTCAACGCTTTTAGCCATGCGTGACCGCTTGTTTAGTTTGACCAAATTACCACGTACTTTGAGTGAAACAGGTAAAGTGACTGAAGCTCAATTAGATGAAGTGGCAGAGAAAGCACTGAATGATGGATCTATTATTTATAATCCTAAAGAAGCCAGCTTAGAAGACCTCAAAACTATTCTAAAAAAAGCTTGGTAATTGCTGAAAAATAAGCGAATATAGCGAAAAATTAAGCCTGATGTTTTTTTAAACATCGGGCTTTTCACTTGCAGAACGCAATATCAGTTATTTTTTAATCAAACTGGCATAATTTCTGCTAAAAATAATTTCAAAGTTACTGACAAAATGTACCAATTTGGAGTAGATTGGCGCACTTTTGTTTTAAAACGTAGGGGGGATCGTTCGTCTCAAACGATCCTTAGAATATGACTGATCCTTGATCAACGATAAGAGGATAACGCCGTTGACAAATATCTCTGGGACTCAATCGGCAGCTAAACTGCAAAAAACGCTTGGACTCTGGCACATTATTATTATTGGTTTGGCTTACATCCAACCAATGACTCTATTTGATACTTTTGGTTTAGTATCTGAAGAAAGTCATAGACACGTGCCGACTTCTTACATTATTGCCCTTATTGCAATTCTGTTTACCTCGATTAGTTATGGTCATATGATCCGTCGCTACCCTTCTTCGGGTTCTGCGTATACCTATGCCCAAAAATCTATTCACCCGAACGTAGGTTTCATGGTGGGTTGGTCTTCTTGGTTAGACTACCTATTATCTCCAATGGTGAATATTATTCTTGCAGTGATTTACCTTGAAGCACTATTTCCAACAGTAAACCATTGGGTATGGGTCATTGTGCTAACGGCATTCATGACTGGAATTAACTTACGCGGCGCGCGTTTTGTTGCTAACTTCAACAGCCTGATTGTACTTGTGCAGTTATTAGTAATTGGTATTTTCACGTGGATGGTCTACAGCAAGCTTCAAATGGGCTTCAATGCTGATGGCCCGATTTCTGCGGCAGAACGCTATCAATTATGGAGCCTTGAGCCATTTTGGAATGAGCTGACGTCTGTGGGTGCGCTAATTACAGGTGCAACATTACTGTGCTTCTCGTTCACTGGTTTTGACTCATTAAGTTCATTGGCAGAAGAAACCAAAGATACTGAGAAAACACTGCCGAAAGCGATTTTCTTAACTGCTTTAATCGCAGGGATTATCTTCATTATTAGTACCTACTTCATGCAGCTGTTCTTCCCTGCTGAGCCGGGTAACTATTTCAAGAATATTGCTGAAACACAGCCAGAGATACTCTTGCTCGTCGGCGGCTCACTGTTCCAATCCTATGTGTTAACTTTTGCGATTGTGACAGTAATGGCATCAGGTATTTCTGCACATGCTGGCGTATCACGTCTGATGTATGTAATGGGTCGTGATGGCGTCATTAACAAAAAGATTTTTGGTCATATTAGTCCGAAAAACTTCACACCATCGTACAACATCATGATCGTAGGTGCGGTTGCATTAACTGCGGGCTTTATGAATCTTGATATTGTCATTTCGATGATTAGTTTTGGTGCATTGACAGCCTTTACTTTCGTGAACTTATCTGTGATTTCACGTTATGCACTTCGTGATGGCCGCACAAAAACAGCCAAAGATATTTTTAGCTTCGTGGTTATTCCAATGCTTGGCTTTATCAGTATCTTTGCGATGTGGTTAGAAATTGAAGAAACTGCATTGAAATATGGTTTGTGGTGGGCAATGTTCGGTATTTTATACCTTGGTTATAAAACTAAAGGTTTTAAACACCCTGCACCGCAACATAACGAATTTGATGATAAATTCTAATCAAGTTTATCTCTAAACAAAAAAGGCGCTTAAAGCGCCTTTTTTGTTATTCTAAATATACCAATTAAGGTTGTATGGCTTTTCTAGATTGCTGAAATTGAATTGAAATTTCTTCACACTTGTCTGGTGTATTGCCTTTTAATTCAACCGATGCTCCATCACCGTGTGACCATATACCATCTTCAACAGTCTCTAAATTTACAGCTGCTTCAAATATATGCTGTTGTTGTGGATAGAGTTTGATATCTATAGGTGTATCACATACTTGTTTTGGAAAATATGGTCTAACCTGCTCGAATAATTGCATGGTTAATGGCATATCACATTGCAAATGAATGGTGACTGGTACGCTATTGGTATTTTTTAAGATCAATTGAACATTTTGCGAATTAAGATCCGCTTGGGCAGCAGGTATTTCTACATACGTTTTTGTGTCAATCGACTGACGATCAAATGGATTGAGGAAGGCTAATTTACGTTCCACGCCATAACAAGAATCCTGCACGGAAGCTGAAAACTCTAAATATCGTGTCCCCAAGATAATTGTTCCGCGGCCATCCCCTGCATGACCGATATCAATGATTGGATCACCTGTACCTTCAATTGTAACCCCACCACTTCGAAAAAACTCTATGTCACAACCCGCTAAAACGCTGATCAAGCCACAAAGGGTTAAAGTCTTAAAGTTTAATTTTCGTATCATGTTGATAAACTCCAAAGCGAAATACACGATTTGCTTCAGGATTTCCCTCATCCATTTCGCAACACTCCGCGGCAAGTTTTAAAAGTTGTAGTGAGTATTTCTGCCAAAGCTCTAAGCTCATTTCATGTAATTTATTAATCGATTCTTCTGTTAATTCGTCAGCACAAATGGCTTGTTCTAAATAAGGTATTTCATCAGGATTCAATAAATTATGCAAACCCGCTTCTAAATGCGCTTGAACATTTCGCGTTAAAATTTTACGTGCTTCTAACTGCGAAGGATCAGGAATAAAACGACGTTGTTGTAAATACACCTGCCCATCCTTTTCAGTGGCAATTTCCAAACGAACAAGTTCATTGAGTACCGAACGTGGATGGCGCTCGGTGGAGATTCGTTTCACTAACATTTCAAAACTATTTTCCGACTCACTGCTGAAGGGCAATGAATCCCCCCAGCCTTCTGCAAGCCACAAACCCATCACACGTGATGGCACACTAATCGGCTCCGAAACAGTCGCTTCGGTCAAATCCTTACCTTCAGAAATCACTTCTTTATAAGCAGTCACGTCTTTACGGTGTAAGCCAGAAAGTAAACTAATCGCGGAAATCGTCGGTTTTTGATCGATACGCTCCAACTCTTGTACAGCTTGTTGAAAAAATATAGGCTTCAATGCAGCAGTAAACTCAGTATATCCAACACCTGATCGTATCAACCATTGGCTCAACTCATTCATCAGCACCAATACTTGCTGTAAATTTTGATCTGCCTCATTGGTGAGAAGTTTGCTCATTGAATTGCCATGAAAATTAGACTGCATAAGTGAAATTTTCGCATTATTCTTTCTACTACACAATTTTTATCTGATGAGATCTTGAGGGTATTCAGTAAAAAAATCATTCTTTACATTAAAGTGCGTAAACGACACGCTGATCGATATATCCAAACTTTCAACGCTATGCCACCAGCCAATTGGGATAAATAAGGTTTCTCCTGGATTCAATGTACACTCAATAGGTCTGACCTTTTTCAACGATGGATATTGAGAAAAATTAGCCTTTTTTAAATCTGTAACTTCACTAAATACCCACTGATCGTTATACATATACGGCATTTGCCATGCAGGAATCAAAGTCACTTTTTTACGTCCATAGATTTGTGCCAACATATTATTGGTTAAGTCATAATGCAGTGGTGTAAATGTGCCTGCAGGGCCAAACCATAAAAAATGTCGATTTTTGATCTCTTTTTGACAATAAGCTTTGGCGAAGTCACCTAGATCTTCACTAATATTTTGCATAAATTGCTTATTTTGAGCGGCGTTATTCGCAGTTAAATAAATGTCATTGCTGTGCTTAGTGGCTTTAATTTGTGCGACAAAATCTTGCATCAAAATAATACGTTTCAATTGTACCGATTTTTTTTCAAAATCTTGATGCTGCTCACGATGCATCTGGACTTCAACCAACTCATTTTCAAAATGCTGTGCAAAATAATCAGGACTCCATTTATGCAGTGCAGGCCAATGTTGTATCCCACCTTTTAAAATGACTGGTCGCATCTGGCTATAATACCGCTCTATAAATGTTTCAAAATCAGGTGTTTCTATGCAATCGATTGTGGATGGAATGTGGTCGTTCAATTGATTCAATTGACCCATCACCTGTAATAGCCAACGCTGTTTATTCTGCTGTTGCTGTACTTGCTTCAGTTTTTTAAAAATTACGTTATTGTTTACACGCTTTAAAAACTGAATGATCAAATGATTTGAAATATTTTTTTGCTTAATTTTTTCTAAAATTTCATCTGTCTCTAAGCCCTCAAGACTGTAGTCCAAAAGTTCATTTTGCAGCTGTTCTGAAAGTTGGTCTGCATCAGAAAATAAGTATTGATCCGCCCTTGGGCTTAATCCATGTGATTGTAAAATTAGACTTATTTTCTGTACATCGCAACCATTTTCAATATTTTCATTCAACCAATTTTGCCATTCCGTCGGTAAGGACTGATACCAATTTTTACTTTGCTTTAGATGTTCACTCTGGCTTTCTACATTCATTTTCACCACTCCACCCTCTTTACAAGTGAAGTATAAATGATCTATTTTAAAAATGCTAAATTTTCGCATTTTATAATTATTTAAACACCGCGAATGTTATGAATCCGTCAAATATCACGCGGAATGACATAACAAAGTAAAGGAGAAATTTCATGAAAATTCGTCATTTAGTCATCGTTAGCAGTCTGTCTTTAGCTTCAATACCAGTATATGCAGGTTTTGCCGATACCATGCGTGATTTAAGAAATACGCTGAATCAATTTAATGAAACATCCAAAGAAGTATCGAATACCGCAAAAGAATGGACAGGCAGTCGGGCCACGACTAACTCAAATTATGCTGCAAATGGTTTCAGCATGGGACAGCAACTCAGACCTAAAATTAATAATCTACCGCTTTATCAAACTGCCGATAAGTCGAGCCAAGTCATTAATAAACTGTCAAAAAATGCAGACATTATTTTTGCGGGAAACATGACTAAAACAGGTTTGATAGAAGTCACTACAGAACATGGCAATGGCTGGATTGAGTCACACCTTGTGCAATAAATCTAGATTTTAAAAGTTTATACAACTGCATCAGCCGTACATAACAACTTCACTCTATTGAGCACTAGTCATGAATAATAATCACAAAATCAGCATTATCGCTGCTGTATTTACGACATTGGTGGGCTGTGGTGGATCAAGCTCCAATGATGGTGGCGCGACACCTACACCTACACCTACACCTACACCTACACCAACACCAACGCCAACGCCAACGCCAACGCCAACGCCAACGCCAACGCCAACAACTGTAGCGGATAAATTCACAGGAGAATGGATTCAAGGGAATTCTGCCCTCGGTAACAATAATTGCGATTTACCACAAATTTCAATTCATAAAACCAGTGAAAACTCAGTCAGTGCAGTGAACGAAGAACTAAAATATGCGGTACACAATAGTTCAAGTAAAACTTGCAGCGGTGAATTTGTTTCCAAACGCTATCAATTACTTCATGACATGGTTATAAGTGAAATACAGCCGGCTGCAACACTAAATAACTTTGAATATCATTCGATTAAGTTTCAACCAGTCAGAGGTGGCGCGACGAGCAACCGTGTCTTAACTTTTTTAAATAATAATTCTTTCTGTGTAATTAACGCGACGATTTCAAATCCAAGCTATATCATCATGCAACGCGGACTAATTACTGACCCACTCAAGGACAGCCGCTGCTATACAAAAAATTCCAATGAATTCTTCACCAATTTAAAACCGAAAACCAAAATCACAGCTGCGGACTTTAAGTCTGAGAATTTTATTAATACCACCGACACAGTAAACTTCTTAACTCAGCTCAATACAATGGGACAAAGTGGTTATAAGTTAATTGGCTATGATTCTAAAACTTTGGACAATGGTAATGTTAATAGCTACATGAAACTTGCCAATGAAAATACGCGTTTCAATCATATTGTTGCAGACCGTACAGCACCCTCTATCGCTGACATATATTTTACATGGCGTAATCAGTTAAATGAAAAAGGCAAATCAGGCTATCAATACCTGCATAGCGTCAGACCAACCAATGCCCTGAATTTCAAAGATTATTTTATTAAGAAGGAAAATGATACCGCGACATATACTTACGACAGCGGCTATGTTTCCCCGCTCGTAGACCCAGTGCAACTGGAAACTATGCTCAATACACTGGGTGCCCAAGGCTGCCGTATTATTCAATTCAAAAGCTATTACACAGGTTTTCGTCCTGAAATTCTGAACGGCAAACAAAATAGTCCTAAAGTTGCAACCTGTATAAATAGCAGCGCACACCATGGCACTTACAGCTATCGCTATAAAACTTACCCAACCGGCAGCAATAGTGTAGAGCGCAGCATAAAATTACAGGAGATGATCGATGAGCAAGCTAAAGACGGTTACCGCTTAGTCAGCCGTGCTTTAGATATGAGTTCAACCACCAAAAACGGCATGCTGTTTATGAAAGACAGCGAAAACACTAATGTCGGTGAGTTTAAAGTCTTTAGTGAAACTGTCTTTGCAACGTCGACATTTAACGACGTCTTACTGAAACGTCTTCAGCAGCAAGGTCAATTGGGTTGGTTATACACCAGTGGTCAACTGCTGTTTGCAAATAATCCAAAACATCTACAAACAGAACTGAGTGACTTTAATTTAATTGATTAATTCATGAGGTATCTCGAGCTTTTCCATGTCCTTTATTTTTTACATCAAGGACATGGATCATTCACATAAATCAAAGCAGTGATAAAAATCACTTATTTTAAGCGGCAATTAAAACCCATCTTGGTATCAACGATATTATTTTCATAACCTAAGCTTTGAATAAATTGATTGCGGTCTGATATTTGTTTTTGATCCGCTTGACTCAATCTTGCTTTATTTTTTTGTGCCAACGCATAGGTTTCATTCACTAAACCCTGATAGATCCCGCAAACTTCCTGACGCTTGGACTTTTTCAATTGACGACCACCATACCATGAACGTTCAAAATCGTCGGCTTTTAGTGTTTTTCCCCATTCCTCAATACGCTGATTTTGTCTTTGCTGCATTTCCAGCATGCCCTGCTGGATTTCAGCCTTAGTAAAAGGCTTGATCACCTCAACCTTCGGTACAACTGGAACATTTTCTGTAGTTGCAGTGACGGTCACTGGTGTCTGTTCTGTTGTGTTCGATACGGTTGGATTAGCCCAACTCATTGATGAAATGAATCCGGTCGCAATCACGACACCAAAAGCTTTTAAATTTATAGATTTCAAGTTTTAAGTACCCGTTTTATTTCTTCACAGTGTTCTTATACACATTTTTATATTGATGCTGAAGTTTTTAAGCCCTTATTTTACAAAACTTCATTGCTGTAAACGGTTCACTGTGTTCACTCCCAATAAAAAACCGCTCGATAGAGCGGCTTTTTGAACAGATCACACTTAGACCAATTCTTTAAAGTCTTGCTGACGCCAAGCTTCATATAAAATCACAGCAGTAGCATTAGACAAGTTTAAACTACGCGAATTTGGTGCCATCGGCAGGCGAATCCAATGTTCTTTTGGGAACATCATACGGACATCTTCCGGCAAACCACGTGTTTCTGGCCCCATTAACAATGCTACAGGACGATTTAAATTAGAGGTATGCGGTGTTTCAAAACCTTTGGTGGTTAATGGATAAATGGCATCCATCTCAATACCTTGCGCTTTTAAGCCCGCAAGGCATTCTTCAAAGTTTTCCCATACTTTCATGTGTGCCCATTCATGATAATCCAAACCGGCGCGGCGGAGTTTTTTATCATCCAGCTCAAAACCTAATGGTTTGACCAAATGCAACTGCGCTCCAGTATTGGCACATAAACGAATGATATTCCCTGTATTTGCAGGAATTTCTGGCTCGTATAAAACAACATGTATCACGTATATTCTCTATATTAAATTATTTGATAAATACATATTTACCAAGATTTGACCAACTTCACTTTTGCAATCCCCCATGGGACTGCTTCAAGTCCTGACGATTCATCATTTAGAAAATCTTCAATTTCAGACTGCCTTGAAGAATCATCAAATAAATTATTGTAGTTAAGGTCTAAATTGAATTTCTCACAAAGCCTATCTGCAAGATGGTGACAATGAAAACTGTGAAAATCTCCACAAGGTTCTATGCCAATATAGTCATAGCCTAAAAGTAATTCATTAGTATCTTCAGGTTCAACAATTACCTTCTTCAAACATGAATAAAGGCCGACCTCTCCTATATTAGGAAAAGCAGGTTTATAAATTTCAAGAATATCCTGTCTATATTCTTCATCAATATACATTGATAATAAGTGAACGTTTTGACAATGCTCAAAGAATTTATGCTTATATTCTAAAGCAGTTTCAATATCGTAAAAGAGGCTGATCCAACCAACCTGATCTTGCAAACTATGTTGATCAGCCCACTTCCGCAAGTTACTCAATTGCAAATTAGACAAATTAAACTTGCTTTGTACATCTTCTATTTTAAAATGAGCATTTTTAACGCATGAATAAGACCAATCGCTAATCAAATGATCATTAATGCAAGAACTGCAAGTACGAATAAATTGATTAGCCCTGTTCAATAATGCATGTTGTTTAAGCCGCAACAAATAATAGCCAGCAAAATAATAGGCCATCCATCAATCCAGCCATTGAAGTTGTTCACGCAGACTCACCACATCACCAATAATCGTCAATGTAGGCGCCTGAATTTGGTATTCACTGACTTTAGATGCAATATCTGCCAATGTACCGACCACGACTTTTTGCTCTGGGGTTGTGCCTTTCGATACCAATGCAACTGGCATATCCGGACGCTGCCCATGCGCGATGAGTTTCTCACAAATTTTTTCTAGACCGACCAAGCCCATATACAGCACGAGCGTTTGATTTTGATAAACCAACTCATTCCAAGGTAGCTCCGGTGAACCTTCTTTGAGATGTCCTGTCAAGAAGCGTACACTTTGCGCATAATCACGATGCGTTAAAGGAATCCCTGCATAAGCCGAACATCCAGAGGCAGCAGTAATTCCCGGAACGACTTGGAAGGCAACGCCTGCCGCAAAGAGTTCCTGAATTTCTTCACCGCCGCGGCCAAAGATGAACGGATCTCCACCTTTTAAGCGGCAAACGCGTTTGCCTTCACTTGCGTATTTTACCAGTAAGGCATTGATGCCTTCTTGCGGAACAGCATGATTGGATCTTGCTTTACCTACATAGATTTTTTCAGCGTCACGGCGGCAGAGATCCATAATCGGCTGAGAAACCAAACGGTCATAGATCACCACATCCGCTTGCTGCATTAAACGCAGGGCTTTTAAGGTCAGCAGTTCAGGATCACCCGGCCCTGCACCCACCAAATACACCTCACCTTTCGGCTGTTTCCATTCCAATAAGGCCTGTTCAATCAAACGATTGGCTTCAGTCAAATTGTCATTAAATACCTGCTCTTTGAGCGGGCTTGCATACAAGTCTTCCCAAAAAATACGGCGTTCATCTGGATTGACGATTTTGGCTTTAACGGCTGCGCGCCATTGGCCTGAGAACTCAGCCAGTTTGCCCATGCCATGCGGAATCGAGCTTTCTAACTGGGTGCGGATTTGGCGTGAAAGCACTGGCGATGTGCCATTAGATGCAACAG
Source organism: Acinetobacter sp. YH12076 (assembly GCF_013419525.1). NCBI lineage: Bacteria > Pseudomonadati > Pseudomonadota > Gammaproteobacteria > Moraxellales > Moraxellaceae > Acinetobacter > Acinetobacter sp. YH12076. The sequence goes on from NZ_VOZY01000006.1 coordinate 170,832, forward strand.
AGATGACCAGCGGAGAACGGTCAATGATCGCAGGAACCATAAAACGGCAATGCGGCGGATCATCAACACTATTGACCAAGACATTTTCAGCTTCGCAGGCTTCAAATACCGCCTGATTGACTGCTTTGTCATTGGTTGCTGCAATCACTAAACGAAACTGACGCAGCGCAATGGCATTTTCTCGATAAACCGATTCGTGATAAATCGAGTTGAGATATTGACCTTGGGTTTTATTAACCAAGGTCAATAAATCATCTTCAATTTCGGGTGAGCAAACTGTCAGCTGAGCGCCCGCTTTTGCAAGCAGCACAGCCTTTCTATATGCAATTCGACCACCACCAACAATCAGACAAGGTTGCTGCTGCAACTTCAAAGAGATTGGAAAGATATCCACACACGACCTCAATAGTTTAAATCTGATTGTCTTAAGCAATTTTTGTGCACAAATGTATGCACTTTATCGACTATTAATCGATAAATTCAGCACCGCCCATATATGGACGAAGTACTGCTGGAATTTCAATTGAACCGTCTGCACGTTGATAGTTTTCCATCACGGCAAGTAAAGTACGACCAACTGCCAAACCTGAACCATTTAGCGTGTGTACAAACTCAGTTTTCTTTTGGTCAGTACGGTAACGTGCTTTCATGCGACGTGCTTGGAAGTCACCCATGCATGAGCAAGATGAAATTTCACGGTAGGTATTTTGACTTGGCACCCAAACTTCTAAATCATAAGTTTTGATTGCACCAAAGCCCATGTCTCCGCCACACAGAACGACTTTACGGTATGGTAAGCCTAATGCTTGAAGAATACCTTCGGCATGACCCGTTAATTCTTCCAAAGCATCCATCGAAGTTTCAGGTTTTACAATCTGAACCATTTCTACTTTGTCAAATTGGTGTTGACGGATCAAACCACGTGTATCACGGCCATACGAACCCGCTTCACTACGGAAACATGGCGTATGCGCTGCATATTTTAAAGGTAGACGTTCTGGATCAATGATTTCATCACGCACGAAGTTGGTTACAGGCACTTCTGCAGTCGGGATCAGGTAGTATTCTTTTTCGCCTTGAAGTTTGAATAAATCCTCTTCAAATTTAGGCAATTGGCCTGTACCACGTAAAGAATCTGCATTAACTAAATAAGGTACATACGCTTCTGTATAGCCATTTTCCAAGGTATGTGTATTTAACATAAATTGAGTAATTGCACGTTGTAAACGCGCCAATGGGCCTTTGAGTACGCTAAAACGAGTACCTGTCAATTTGGTTGCGGTTTCAAATTCTAAACCGCCCATCATTTCACCCAAGTCAGTATGGTCTTTGATCTCAAAATCAAACTGACGTGGTGTACCCCATTTTAAAACTTCAACATTGTCATTTTCGTCTTTACCTTCTGGCACAGACTCATGAGGTAAATTTGGAATCGATAAAGATTTGGCTTCAAGTTCAGCCTGAAGCTCAGAAAGTGCAACTTCTGCGGCTTTAATTTCATCACCAATAGCAGACATACGTGCCATGATTTCAGATGCATCACCGCCAGCTTTTTTAATTTGACCAACTTGTTTTGCACCAGCATTACGTTCAGCTTGTAACGACTCAGTTTTAGACTGAATTTCCTTACGGCGAGCTTCAAGGTCTGCCCACTCTGCTACGTTAAGTTGAACACCACGTTTTGCTAAGGCTAAGTTTACAGCCTCAATATTATTTCTGAGTAATTTCGGGTCGATCATAGCCAATCTTAAGTAAAGAAAAAAACTGGCTATAGTGTAAGCTCTTAACACTCAAAAATACAGTGACCGAGCTTACAGCTGCCCCTTATTAGACCAATAATCTTGCTTCAAATTGTCTTATTTGGTGTCGTAATTTGGCAAACTTGGTAAATATTCAGGTTTAAATAGTCCTTTAGCCGTAAAATATGGAAGTTTTAGCTCAGGCATGCCCTCTGCATAACTCGCCAATTCATACAGTGGATAAGCAAATACAATCCCGTTCGCACCATAATAAAAATTATCGCTTAACTGAAGTTTTGAACGTTCAATATCATGACTATCTAACCACATATAGTTGGCATCAAAAAGTGCGCTAATCACTTTCGCATCTGCACCTTTGACCAAGACATCTTGTAAAGCCAAACGTTTTTTGGCTTTTAAATCAAAATTGACATATTCAACATGAGACATACCATGAGCCGCATGCGCTGCGTAGGTATAGCTTTCGATTGCAAAAGTTGCGATATGTCCCCACTGACTAATATATCGAACAGAAGTGGTACTTTGACTTAGGCCTGCATCCGTCTTGTCCGATAAATCGATTTTTTGATTCGGCTCAGTTGAAAATGCAATCGGGTCTGCTTTTTTAATCCGATCAGTAAAATATTGATTAATCCAATCAACATTGGTTTCAACTGTTTGAATCCTATATTGGGTACAACCTTCCGCATCGCAAGCTTGAGCTTTTGGTAATTGCATCGCAACTGATTTAGATTGAATAAGTGGAATCGCATCAGCGACGACCGCTGGCTTCTGTTCCGTTGTTTCACCTTCAACAGGTTCATTTCGAGGATGGCAGGCCGTTAATGACCCGATTAAAACCACAGCTGAAACAGCCCAAGCTATATTATTCATATGATTTTTTTTCATCCCAAAATTCCCTATAGCAACAGTCAAAACCACAAGTCACTTCATTTAAGCAAACTGTGAATATCAGCATACTACTAAATTTCTCTTATATTCAGCTTGCTGGCTTTACATTTCTCCATAAAAAAAGCAGACCGATGTCTGCTTTTTTCGATTATGAGAATTATTGATCAATAATGTCCGTACCTTTTGGAGGTACAAAATTAAAGGTTGATGCTGGAATAGACGCATTCACCTTCACATTATTGAAACGTACATGGGTTGTTTGACCTAATGAGTCTTGGAGAATCATTAAAGTCGGCGCATTTCTCGCACCAAAACTAATAGTTAAGCTTTGAAACACACCATCATCACTTTTTGGATATAAAGTGTAGTAAGTTTTGGTCTTATTCGGCTGTGTAATACGATAAGACTTCATGATTTGAGCCGTATTACCTGACAATAATAATGCAGGTGTATTCGCAATTTGGTCATCTAAGCTTTGGCGTACCGCTTGTTGTAGGTCTGGATCATATATCCAAACTGTTTTACCTGTGGTCGCAATGGTTTGCTTAGATGGGCTGGTTGTTTCCCAATAGAATTTACCCGGGCGCTGAACTTTCATGACCCCAGTAAAAGTTTGGTTCATATGCTGCGCACTTAAACCTTTCTTTTGAGTAGCTTTCGGGTTGGTCACTTTTGTAGTTTGCTGAAAGTTAGCAGTAAAACTTTTAATACCCGATAATTGTTTCACCAAATTGGCAGTTGCCTGCTGCTCCGACGCTGCAACTGGTGCCGCGAATACTGTCGTACTCATAACCGGTGCCAGTGTCGCTGCACCTAATGCCATAGCACAGATGGTTTTACGAAGCATTTTCATAGATTCACCTTTTATATTTGCATCAACGCAATTTGTTAGATGGCTCCATCTTAAACCACTTTCATTGACTAAATTTAGAGAAAATAAGAAGTTTTGTATGGTTATTAATGCAAATTGCTGTTTTTTATTCATCATGATGGAGAAATATAAAATAAAAAGGCACTTAATTTGACTCAAATGCCTTTCAAATAATTAAACCATGATTTAGCAATTTTAATAATCCAATATTGAGTTATTTCCATTGCCAACCGATCGATGCACCAGCGCCAAAGTCACCTTCAGAGTTCCCTGTTGCAGCCAATTTATACACATATTTATTGCTTTCAGTCACTCCACTGAAACCAACTGCATAGCCTTGTGAACCTTCCCAAGTCCCCATACCTACGCTAAACATGTTGTATCCAGCATCTGTGGGTTGAGGTAAGGAGGCGATTGCAATACTTGAAGCAACAGCACCGTAAACATTATCTTTAAATTTATTGAAATTATGGTTCAATTCATTCACACGTTGATTGGTATAACTATTGGCTTGGTTGAGTACATTTGCCCCATGCTGATCTGTATATGCTTTTGAACTATTTAACACTTCTAGATCTGCTTGACGCATTTGTTTCACGTTTACCGCATCGGTGTCTGCCGTACCAGCTGCCACATGGATAATTTGCCGCTCTGCACCAGCCGAGCCAACGGAAACCGTATTATTGCGGTCAGAGCTTGAACCATTGCCAAGTACAACAGCATTATTTGCAGAGGTGTTGATATTGTTACCAACCACATAGGTATTATTACCAGTAACTGTATTATTGGTACCTAATGCACCAGATCCATCACCACTGACTGTATTGTTTACACCGAGGGCAATAGACTGATTACCATCAGCTTTATTACCTGCACCAACTGCAATCGCATCTTGTCCATTCGCAGTTGGTTTAGGTGCTGTATTGGCAACGTTTGATTGAATTTTAATGTACGGATCTGTTTCTTTTAAGCTCAACAACCATTCAACTTCAGTACCGACAAATCCATTTTTTATCGCAAGTTCATACGCACTGAAACCATTTTCACCTGTTAGCCCTTGTGCGCCAACTACACCATGTAGACTTTCTAGCCATTGGTCCTCATTGCCTTCATAACCATGGCTCACCGCAACTTGATAAGCACTTGCACCATCTAAACCATTGACGCCATTCAGACCGTTTAAACCATCCTTACCATCGATGCCGTCTCGGCCATTGAGTCCATCTTTACCAGTAGCACCTGTAGCGCCAGTTGCTCCTGTATCGCCTTTGTCACCCTTAGCTCCGGTTGCACCTGTAGCGCCTGTTGCTCCAGTATCACCTTTGTCACCTTTAGCTCCGGTTGCACCTGTTGCTCCGGTATCACCTTTATCACCAGCAGGACCTTGAGGACCCATTGGCCCTACTGGACCAGGAATACCACTATTGCAACGATTACAAGTATGCTCAGGATATGACGAGCCACTCCCACCGGCCCATGCAATTGAACCTAGAGAAAGTAAAATAATCACAGCAAGTAATTTTGGTACAGCTTTAATAGCGATTGAAGTTATTTCACCAAGTCCTAGTGTCTTTTCAAATGCAATTTGTTGGCTTTTATCAGGACAATTCCTTTTCTGATAGTCAGCACCGATAAAAACTGTATTCAATATTTTATTCATGTCCCTATCCTTTTTTTGTATTTGTACTCCTCTATTACGCTCTTTATGTTTTGTGATTTAAATCACTATTTATGGTTAATTTATTGATTTGTACATCATTTGTAACAATCTAAAAAATACCTCAAATTTTATTCAGACAAAAAAAAACCCGCAAAAAATGCGGGTCTTTTTCTATTCAAGCTTACGCTTCAACAGATACGTAGCGACGACCGAATTGGCCTTTCACTTCGAATTTTACAACGCCGTCAGCAGTTGCAAATAAAGTATGGTCACGGCCCATACCTACATTTACACCAGCGTGGAATTCAGTACCACGTTGACGAACGATGATGTTACCAGCAGTCACAGATTGACCGCCGTAGATTTTAACACCCAACATTTTTGGGTTCGAGTCACGACCGTTTTTAGTCGAACCACCGGCTTTTTTAGTTGCCATGTCTACTTACTCCTCGTAATTAGCCTGAAATAGCTGTAATTTTCAACTCAGTGAACCATTGACGGTGACCTTGTTGTTTACGATAGTGTTTACGACGACGCATTTTGATGATGCGGATTTTGTCGTGACGACCATGGCTAACTACTTCAGCAGTTACTTTAGCGCCAGCTACTACTGGTGCACCAATTTGAATGCTGTCACCGTTAACAAGCATCAACACGTCATCAAAAGTAACAGTTGAGCCAGTTTCAGCTTTCAATAATTCTACTTTAAGGGTTTCACCCTCAACTACACGGTGTTGTTTACCACCGCTTTGGATTACTGCGTACATTTAAGTACTCCAAACATGCCCGTGTTGTCGTGCCGGTAAAGGGATATACCGATCTTAAAACGATCGTCACTGGGGTTTCGCAAAGGCAAAGATTTTAAGGGATAACCCAAAAAACAACAAGTCATTTCCGTAAAATATTAGATGAGTATGCGTTTATTATATAAACAGTGTCATTAAAACCATTAAAATGAGTGCTCTATTTCACTTATCATGCGTTTGGCAAGGTTTGACATAGATTTTTAGCAACAATTCGCTAATATACACTGGACTGACATCAACAACATGCTGTTCAAACAACATGCTAAAGATAAAAGTCTGTTAAAAAATAAGTACAATACTTCCGCTTGATGAAAAAAATCACTTAAGATTAAGTCAATTGAGTAAGTTCTTATCTGTTATTCATATAACAAATTGCTACACTACGTCTGTAATTCAAAAATTATTGAGGTTTCTCTTCATATGACCATCGACTTTAAGCAAGATATTCTCGCGCCTGTTGCTACTGACTTTGCTGCGATGGACAAATTTATTAATGAAGGGATCACGTCTAAAGTTGCCTTGGTCATGGCAGTCAGTAAACATGTAGTCGAAGCAGGCGGTAAACGCATGCGTCCCATTATGTGCTTACTTGCAGCAAAGGCTTGTGGCGCAGAAGATTTAGAAAAACACCGTAAACTTGCAGCAATTATTGAAATGCTGCATACCGCGACCTTGGTACATGACGACGTAGTCGATGAATCGGGTTTACGCCGTGGCCGCCCAACAGCAAATGCGACATGGAATAATCAAACTGCCGTACTTGTGGGTGATTTTTTGATTTCTCGCGCTTTTGATTTATTGGTGGATCTAGACAGCAAAGTATTACTCAAAGACTTTTCAACGGGTACCTGTGAAATTGCTGAAGGTGAAGTTTTACAACTTCAATCACAGCACCAACCTGAAACTACTGAACAAACCTATTTAGATATTATTCACGGTAAAACATCACGTTTATTTGAGCTCGCTACCGAAGGTGCAGCGATTCTGACTGGTACACCAGAGTACCGTGAACCGCTTAGAAAATTTGCCGGACACTTTGGAAATGCCTTTCAAATTATTGACGATATTTTAGATTACACCTCAGATGCTGAAACATTAGGTAAAAATATTGGTGATGATTTGATGGAAGGTAAACCAACTTTACCTTTAATCTCTGCCTTAAAGAATACCACTGGCGAAGAACATGACATTATTCGCCGCAGTATTGCCACAGGTGGTACGGCAGATTTAGAGCGTGTTATTCAGATTGTACAAAGCTCTGGGGCACTTGATTATTGTAGCCAACGAGCGACTGAAGAAACTGAGGCAGCACTAGCCGCTTTAGCAGCGCTACCAGATACTGAATATCGTCAAGCTTTAATCAACCTCGCAAACTTGGCATTACACCGAATTCAATAATTAACAATATTCATCGTAATCCCACTTGCCTATGCATATAAAACTCAATGATATCTTTTTGACCATGCAGCAACAGCTCGATACCCCTCGGGCTGTGCTGGATGAAAACTTGCTTATCGAATTGGTCAACCGAATTCGACCAGAAGATACAAAAAATACCGACGAAATTAAGAAAAAATTTCAGGCTTTCATCCAAGCTTTACTCATCACGCCAGATGCAGCCTCTACCCTGCAAAGTTTTGTCCTAAAACTCATTAGCCGATATAAACAAACCAGTTTATATGCGGACACGGGTATTTTGTCTCTCGATGGTTTTTGGGGACAACTGTTCCAACGGCTTGGCGCACATTTTCTTCCTGTGATCAATGACGAAACTCAATTACAAGATTTAGTCCGTCGAGTTTTTTATCGTCATAGCGACAAATATTGGCTGGACAGTATTGATGATCAGCAATGGATGCAGCTATTTCGACTGTTTAACCAAGGTCATAGCAATCAGGAAGAAAAAAAGAAAATTCGCCGTGAGTTAATTAAAGCCATTACCGTTTTGTCCTATCGGGTAAGTGGTATTGGCTTATATCCTGAATTTATTAATGCACAGCCTGAACTGACCGAATATGAATCACCTTTTTTGGTGCAAAACCGCGAAATAAACGATTTTATTCAGCAGTATAAAAAGCTCCATCAAAGTGCTGAAGAAATGAGTGCTGTGCTACCGCCAGATGCTTCTCAAGCGTTGGTAATGCTGGAACAATGTCGTGATGTGGTGCTGAAGATTCGGCGTGCGACCAAACGAATTGGTGTAAGTGTCAGCCTGACTTACTTATTGTCGCTTTTAGAACAGTGTTTAGATCGCTTAGAAATCTTACTCAACCTGATTGTTGAAGAAGATGATGTCCGCTATGTGTCTATGGGTAGTTTACTCAGTGATGTGACGTCAGCGATTTATAGCGAGCGCAGTGTGCGCGATTTGCTCGCCACCAATAGTGAATTGGTTGCCCTACAAGTCACCGAAAACGCAAGTAAAACTGGCGAACACTATGTAAGTACGGACAAACAAGGCTTTATGAGCATGTACCGATCTGCGGCAGGTGCCGGTGTGATCATTGCATGTATGGCAACTTTAAAAGTGCTGATGGCCCGTGTCAGCATGGCACCGCTCATGCAAGCCATTTCATATAGTCTGAACTACTCTTTCGGATTTATGCTGATTCATGTCTTACATTTTACTGTTGCCACTAAACAGCCTGCGATGACAGCTGCCGCCCTTGCCTCGACGGTTCAGCATCGTAAAGGCTCGAAAATGGCGCAGATTGCCGAGCTTGCCGCGCTGATTATTAACATCATTCGAACCCAGTTTATTGCAATCTTAGGCAACATCAGTATTGCGATTCCAGTTGCAGCATTGATCGCCTTAAGTTGGGACATGGCTTTACATGAGCCATTAATGAATCATGCAAAAGCAGCTAAAACCTTACACGACCTCAATCCATTTACCTCATTGGCTGTGCCACATGCTGCGATTGCTGGGGTATGTTTGTTTTTATCAGGTTTGCTTGCTGGATACTTTGACAACATGGCGATCTATCGCAAAGTTGGACCACGGATTCAAGCACATCCAAAGTTAAAACGCATCATGGGTCAAGAGAGACTGGATAAGCTTGCCGCTTACATTGAGCGAAACTTAGGTGCTTTAGCAGGTAACTTCTTATTCGGGATCATGCTGGGCAGTATGGGAACGATTGGATTTATTTTTGGTTTACCTTTAGATATTCGCCATATCGCCTTCGCCTCGGCCAACTTCATTCAAGGCCTCATCAATATTAATGGTTCACCAGACATTGGCTTAATCATTGTGTCATTCTTAGGGGTTATTCTGATCGGTCTGACTAACTTATTCGTCAGTTTCACGTTAACCATTATTGTGGCACTACGGGCACGTCGCGTAAGATTTGAACAATGGAAACCACTGGCTAAACTGGTGATGACTCATTTTCTAACGCGACCAAGTGATTTTTTCTGGCCACCGAAAACCCCACTTGAAGTTGAAGATGGCACACAAGCCAGTAAGAACAATCATTAGCAGATTTGTGTTTTATTTTAGTAAGATGTAAATGAACACAAAAAATAAAATCAGTATGATTTACACATACTTGAAATAAAGTGTACTGATGAGTACACTTTAGTCCATTAATTAACCGAGCTCAAACCGGTTAAAATGACAAGGAATAAAATATGCCACGAACGCTACTGTTTGTTGGTTTTTTTGCATTAATTATCAGTGTGTTGTCGCTTTATTCTAGCTATTTAAATCTATTAGATTTAAGTATCGTGGAATGGATGAATCAGCACCGTATTGCTGTTTTTAATCAAATTGCCATCGGACTTTCCGCGCTAGGCGGCATGCCTTTTGTATTATTTTTCACCACGCTATGGTGTTTACACTTTGCGTGGTATAAAAAATATACAGAGATTGTTTTTATCAGTATAGGGATCTTTGGAAGTATCGGCCTTGCATGGTTGCTTAAATTTACGTTTACCAGACCACGTCCCCCAGAAATGTACCATCTTGTAGCATCTTACGGGAGTTCATTTCCAAGCGCGCATAGTTGTTATGCTGCATCGCTTGCGTGTCTGATGATCTTGATTTGCCGACAACATGCTCAACATCGCTTGATCACCATTTTGGCATTGTTATGGATGCTGTGTATGGGTGTTTCGCGAGTATATGTTGGGGTTCATTTTCCGACAGATGTCTTATCCGGTTGGAGCATAAGTTTTATTTGGATCGCGCTACTTTATTTGAGTTACATCAAAATCAGTAAAGCGTAAACAAATGAATAATTTAGATAAATATCTAATTGAGGTGGAACAATGATGTCTGCAAAGCTTTGGGCTCCCGCCCTGACTGCTTGCGCATTGGCAACAAGTATTGCACTTGTTGGTTGTAGCAAAGATCCTAAAGATGCACAGCAAGCTGCTGCTGCACAGCAAATGCCACCAACTGAAGTCGGTGTCATTGTTGCCCAACCGCAAAGCGTTGAACAATCTGTTGAACTTTCAGGCCGTACATCTGCCTATGAAATTTCAGAAGTACGTCCACAAACCAGTGGTGTAGTACTGAAACGTCTATTTGCAGAAGGCAGTTATGTTCGCGAAGGACAAGCCTTGTACGAGATCGACTCGCGTACAAACCGTGCTTCAGCTGACAGTGCTCGTGCTGCTTTAACACGTCAACAAGCAAACCTAAACGTGTTACGTGTTAAAGAAGGTCGTTACCGTCAGCTTGTTGGCTCAAATGCGATTTCAAAACAAGAATATGACGATATTGTTGCGCAAGTAAAACTGGCTGAAGCAGACGTTGCTGCATCTCAGGCAGAACTTAAAAATGCAGAAATTAACTTAGGTTATTCAACTGTACGTGCGCCAATTTCGGGTCAAACTAACCGTTCAACAGTGACAGCGGGTGCATTAGTTACTGCATCTCAGGCTGATCCATTAGTCACAATTCAACGTCTTGATCCAATGTACGTTGACATTAACCAATCAAGTGCTGAACTTCTTCGTCTACGCCAACAGTTAAGCCAAGGCAACTTGGACAGCAGTAATAACACCAAAGTGAAATTACGTCTTGAAGATGGTAGCGAATACCCAATTGAAGGTCGTCTTGCATTTTCTGATGCGAGTGTAAACCCAGATACAGGTACGGTTACACTTCGTGCTGTTTTTTCTAACCCGAATCATTTATTACTTCCGGGTATGTTTACCAATGCTCGCATCGTTCAAGGTGTGATTCCAAATGCTTACCTGATTCCACAAGCTGCTATTACACGTACCCCTACAGGTCAAGCAATGGCAATGATTGTGAATGCAAAAGGTGCTGTTGAATCTCGTCCTGTAACCACTGTTGGTACACAAGGTTCGAATTGGATCGTGACTCAAGGCTTGAATACTGGCGATAAAGTGATTGTTGACGGTATTGCGAAAGTTAAGCCAGAACAACAAGTTGTAGCCAAACCGTATCAACCTCAGGCTGCTGCACCTCAAGGTGCGCAACAACCTGCTGCAGCAAAGCCAGATGCTAAAGTTGCAGAACAAGCAGCACCTAAATCTGAACAAAAAGCTACTTCAAACGCATAGGGAGTAGACTGAATGGCTCAATTCTTTATTCATCGCCCCATTTTTGCGTGGGTGATTGCATTGGTGATTATGTTGGCGGGTGTACTCACGCTATCTAATATGCCAATTGCACAGTATCCGACCATTGCGCCGCCAACGGTTTCAATCTCTGCGACTTACCCTGGTGCGTCTGCAGAAACAGTTGAAAACACCGTAACCCAAATCATTGAACAACAAATGAATGGTTTGGATGGCTTACGTTATATTTCGTCAAACAGTGCGGGTAATGGTCAAGCATCTATTACATTGAACTTTGAACAAGGGATCGATCCAGATATCGCCCAAGTTCAAGTCCAAAACAAACTCCAGTCTGCGACAGCGCTATTACCTGAAGATGTACAGCGTCAAGGTGTAAAAGTCACCAAATCTGGCGCAAGCTTCCTACAAGTTGTAGCATTCCACTCACCATCAGGTAAGTTGACTGCGGACGACATTAAGGACTATGTAAACTCGAATATTTCTGAACCTCTCAGCCGTGTGGCAGGTGTAGGTGAAGTCCAAGTATTCGGTGGTTCTTATGCGATGCGTATTTGGCTAGATCCAGCCAAAATGGCAAACCTGAAAGTTACACCGAGTGATGTGGCTGCGGCTATCCGTACACAGAATGCTCAGGTTGCTGTTGGTCAGTTAGGCGGTGCGCCTGCAACTGAAGGTCAAGTACTGAACGCGACAGTTACAGCACAAAGTTTGTTGCAAACACCAGAGCAGTTTAAAAACATTTTCCTGCGTAACAGTAGTGATGGTGCTCAGGTACGTTTAGGTGATGTTGCACGTGTTGAATTAGGTGCTGACAACTATCAGTTTGACTCTAAGTTCAACAACAAACCTGCTGGTGGTGTAGCGATCAAACTAGCAACTGGTGCAAACGCATTAGATACAGCCGAAGCTGTTGAAGCACGTTTAAAAGAACTACGTCCAAACTACCCTGAAGGTTTAAAAGACACGCTTGCATTTGATACGACTCCATTCATTAAGTTATCGATTGAAAGTGTTGTACATACCCTTGTAGAAGCCGTGATTCTCGTATTCTTTGTGATGTTCTTGTTCTTACAGAACTGGCGCGCAACGATTATTCCGACATTGGCTGTACCTGTAGTGGTATTGGGTACTTTTGCTGTCATTAACATGTTTGGTTTCTCGATCAACACACTCACCATGTTCGCGATGGTACTGGCGATTGGTCTCCTCGTGGATGATGCGATTGTTGTCGTAGAGAACGTTGAACGTGTCATGGTCGAAGATCATCTTGACCCTGTGACTGCAACTGAAATCTCAATGAAACAGATCTCGGGTGCCTTAATCGGTATTACCTCTGTGTTAACCGCTGTATTCGTGCCGATGGCATTCTTCGGTGGTACGACAGGTGTAATTTATCGTCAGTTCTCAATCACGCTGGTAACAGCAATGATTCTGTCATTGATTGTGGCATTGACCTTTACCCCTGCCCTATGTGCGACCATGTTGAAACAACATGATCCAAACAAACCTGAAAGCAACAATATCTTTGCCCGTTTCTTCCGTTGGTTTAACAGCTCTTTTGATAAAGTTGCGCATAAATACCAAGGCGGCGTGAACTTCATGACGCACCACAAGATTTTCTCTGGTGTGATTTATGCAGTTGTAATCGGGTTGTTAGTGCTTTTATTCCAAAAGTTACCATCATCATTCTTACCTGAAGAAGACCAAGGTGTTGTAATGACACTGGTACAGTTACCACCGAATGCCTCACTTGAGCGTACGGATAAAACTGTCACTGCAATGACCGATTACTTCCTGAAAAACGAAGAAAAATATGTCGATTCTGTATTCAGTGTTGCCGGTTTCTCGTTCACAGGTGTAGGTCAAAACGCAGGTCTTGCATTCATCAAGTTAAAAGATTGGGAAGACCGTACATCACCTGAATCTCAAGTGGGTGCGATTATTCAACGTGGTATGGCATTGAACATGATCGTGAAGGATGCTTCATACATCATGCCAATCCAATTACCAGCAATGCCTGAATTGGGTGTAACTGCCGGCTTCAACTTGCAGTTAAAAGCTTCTGCAGGTCAAACTCATCAACAACTTATCGATGCCCGTAATATGGTACTCGGTATGGCTGCTCAAGATAAACGCCTCATGGGTGTTCGTCCTAACGGTCAAGAAGATACACCACAGTACAAAATCACGATTGACCAAGCTCAAGCTGGTGCAATGGGTGTGAGTATTTCTGAGATTAACACCACAATGGGTATGGCATGGGGTGGTTCTTACATCAATGACTTCGTTGACCGTGGTCGTGTGAAGAAAGTCTATGTACAAGGTGAGGCTGCGGCACGTATGATGCCTGAAGACCTGAGCCAGTGGTATGTCCGTAACAACCAAGGCACAATGGTTCCATTCTCGACCTTCGCTACTGGCGAATGGACTTATGGTTCACCACGTCTTGAACGTTATAACGGTATCGCATCTGTGAACATTCAAGGTTCACCGGGTGTGGGTGTAAGTTCGGGCGATGCGATGAAAGCGATGGAAGAAATTGTACAAAAACTTCCTTCGATGGGCGTTCAAGGCTTTGACTATGAATGGACTGGTTTATCTCTAGAAGAACGTGAGTCTGGCGCACAAGCACCATTCTTATACGCACTTTCATTGTTAATCGTCTTCCTATGTCTTGCTGCCTTGTATGAAAGCTGGTCTATTCCGTTCTCAGTATTACTGGTTGTACCATTAGGTGTATTGGGTGCGTTATTACTGACTTTCCTTGGAATGGTGTTCTTCAAAAATCCAAACTTGGCGAATAACATTTACTTCCAGGTGGCTATTATTGCCGTCATTGGTTTGTCCGCGAAGAATGCGATCTTGATCGTAGAATTCGCCAAAGAACTTCAAGAAAAAGGTGAAGATCTGTTTGACGCAACATTGCATGCCGCTAAAATGCGTCTACGTCCAATTATCATGACCACTTTAGCCTTTGGTTTTGGTGTACTTCCGCTTGCCCTTTCTTCGGGTGCAGGTGCAGGTAGTCAGCACTCCGTAGGTTATGGTGTATTGGGTGGCGTAATCAGTTCTACCCTACTTGGTATCTTCTTTATTCCTGTGTTCTATGTATGGATCCGAAGTATCTTTAAGTACAAACCAAAACAACAAAATAATCAGGAGCATTTATCGTGATGCAAAATGTATGGTCTATTGCAGGTCGTAGCATTGCGGTTTCTTCACTTGCGCTTGCTTTGGCTGCCTGCCAAAGCATGCGTGGTCCAGAGCCGGTTGTTCAGACCAATATCCCCGAAAGCTACACAGCAAGTGCTTCTGGTACTTCTGTTGCTGAACAAGGATATAAAGATTTCTTTGCTGACCAACGTCTGGTACAAGTTCTTGACTTAGCTTTAGCCAATAACCGTGACCTACGTACGGCTGCTTTAAATATTGAACGTGCACAGCAACAGTATCAAATCACTGCCAATGGTCAATTACCAACCATTGGTGCAAGTGGTAGTGTACTTCGTCAAGACACGTTGAATACACAAAAGCCTATCACCTCTTATAATGTCGGTTTAGGTGTCACTGCCTATGAACTTGATTTTTGGGGTCGTGTACGTAGCTTAAAAGACAATGCTTTAGACAGTTACCTTGCAACTGCAAGTGCCCGTGATGCAACACAAATTGCGTTGATCGGTCAAGTGGCTCAAGCATGGTTAAACTATGCATACGCTAACTCAAACTTGAAGCTTGCGGATCAAACCTTAAAGGCTCAGCTTGAATCTTACAACCTCAACAAAAAGCGTTTTGATGTCGGTATTGACAGTGAAGTTCCTGTTCGTCAGGCTCAAATTTCTGTAGAAACTGCACGTAATGATGTTGCGAATTACAAGACTCAAATTGCTCAAGCGCAAAACTTATTGAACCTATTAGTGGGTCAACAAGTGCCTGCGAACTTGCTGCCAAATCAACGTGTCAGTCGAATTACTTCGACCAATACCATTGGTTCAGGTATTCCAAGTGACTTGTTGAACAACCGTCCAGATGTACGTGCAGCTGAATATAAACTGTCTGCTGCTGGTGCGAACATTGGTGCAGCTAAAGCACGTCTGTTCCCTACGATTAGTCTGACAGGTTCAGCGGGTTATGCTTCAACGGACTTAGGTGATCTATTTAAATCAGGCAACTTTGTATGGTCTGCTGGCCCTAGCCTAGATATTCCAATTTTCGACTGGGGTACACGTCAGGCAAATATTAAAGTTTCTGAAACTGACCAGAAAATTGCATTGTCTGATTATGAAAAATCAGTTCAGTCAGCTTTCCGTGAAGTGAATGATGCGCTTGCAGTTCGCCAAAACATTGGTGACCGTATTGCAGCACAGCGCCGTTTAGTTGATGCAACCAACACAACGTACAAACTATCAAATGCTCGCTTCCGTGCTGGTATTGATAGCTACTTAACTGTACTGGATGCGCAGCGTGCATCTTATGCAGCTGAGCAAGGTTTGTTGTTGCTTGAACAAGCAAATCTCAACAATCAAGTTGAATTGTATAAAACACTTGGTGGTGGTATCAAAGCCAACACTTCTGATGCTGTGCAATACCAACCTTCTACTGCTGAGCGTAAAGCTGCATCAAAACAATAATTTGAGTTAGCCTAGCCCGTAATATTTGAAAAGCTCACTTCGGTGGGCTTTTTCATTTTTAAATCGGAGCTACAAAATAAAAATGAACATATTGCTTTTTGCTGAAGAGTTTCCTATCTTCAATTCACCTTTTTATATTGATAACTAAAAATGCTTTTAAGTAATCTTGAATCTGTTCCGGGTCATACCATTACACAACAACTTGATGTCGTTTATGGCAGTACTGTCCGCAGTAAACATGTTGGTCGTGACTTTATGGCTGGCCTAAAAAATATCGTGGGTGGTGAACTCAAAGGTTATACAGAACTACTCGAAGAATCCCGTCAAGAAGCTATGAGCCGTATGATTGACAAAGCACGTGCCTTAGGCGCGAATGCGGTCGTCGGTATCCGTTTTTCAACCTCAAATATTGCTCAAGGCGCCTCTGAATTATTTGTGTATGGCACGGCTGTTCGCGTAGAAGCCAACTCAGCAAAACTCCCAGACCCATTTCCAACTCAGGACTAAGTCATGGATGCCTTTATTTTTAAAGTCCTGATCTTTGTGGTGCTCTTTTGTATTGGTTGGGGCTTCGGTCGCCATATCGAACAAAAACATCTCAAAGAACTCGAAGCTCAAGAAAAGCGATTGGCGCATATTCGCATAGACAACAACCGCTTTAAAACTACTGAACAATTCGGACAACTGATTTCAAGTAATGTAGTGATTTCACATGATTATTTTAAATATGTGATTGCCAATATTCAGAACTTCTTTGGCGGACGTTTAACCAGTTATGAAAGCATCGTCGATCGGGCACGTCGTGAAGCCGTGGTGCGTTTAAAGCAAGAAGCTGAAAAGATGGGCGCAAACCAAATTATGGGCTTACGTTTAAGCACCACTGAGTTGGGTATGCAAGGTGGCATGGTCGAAGTCTTTGCGTATGGAACAGCAATTCAAAAGAGAGACATCTGATCTCTCTACTTCTCCCCAATTCATTTTTACTATTTAATTTACTTTACACAATGTGTTTTCAAACTCTTCATAACTCACATTTTCATTGCGACAAACTTTAAAACAAACTTCATTAAATTTCTTTTCATCAATATTTGGATCATGATAACTAAATGCAACATCTCCAGCATAAGCACGTGCCAGATCTTGCACCACAATGTCAGCTTTACATCCATATAAAGTTGGACATGCCTCTAATGTTCCTTCGTAATACTCTTTACACTGAGTCGGTTCGACATCCACCTTATTGGTTTTTTGCATCGACACATTTAAACCATTTTCATTCATTAGAAGAAAATATTGAAGTTTTCTAAATGGTTTTAAGTCAATCTCGAGTCCCGAATGATTGATACGAGCCAATTGATCTTTGTAAGAATTATGATCATCTGAGATTAACTCTGCATTACCAGCTTTGTCGATTTTGATAAAGCTATAGTTGACAGGCATATATGCGCCACTCCCCTTATGTGCAATCACTTCGATCAAATGATCTTTCGCAATAAATGCTCCCGTAAATACAGTCGATTCAACACTGGTCAGCAACTTACCTTTCACTAAAACACAATATCCAAAACATTGATCTTTGAATCTAGCCTGATCGCCTTTAAAATCATCAACAGGATGAAATTCAGCTCGCCATTTAAAATCACCAATTTTATTCGAGCTATAAGGTAATTTATCAACATCTGAATCTTGAGGATTTTGACTGTAATACTCAGACTTCAATAATCCTTTTTCATCAAACAGTGCTTCGATCGGTAACCACCCCTCATTTGGTCCTCGCATAACAACTTCTGCACTCGCCGCTTCAACTTTAGGTTCAATCTCAACAGATTCAGTAACGGGTTCTGATAGAGTTCCTATTTCTTTTTCAGGCTTTTCGAGCGTTGACTTCTGCTCAATTTTTTGAGTTTTCTGTTTAAAATAAAAATATGCCACTGTACCGATTGCACCAATGATTGCGCACAAAATGATGGCTATTCCCCATTTGTTAAAATTATTCTTTTTCATTTCTTATAATCTCGTTACTCATTAAAAAAGTCACTGTTAAGAGTGACTTTTAAACTATTTAAACTTGATAAAATTTACTTCACTTTGGTTTTACGAATCATTTTATATAACGTTGTCGGTGATAATCGAGATACCCAAACACCGAGCTTTTCTTTAGAACCACCCACCACGATGTATTCTTCCCCACGTTGCAAAGATTGCACCACCGTTTCGGCAAACTCATTGGCTTCTAGACCATTTTCAATGGCTTCATCCTGATGCCCTTGTGGCTTGCCTGCACCATTGAGTGCATTAAATGAAACATTGGTTTTGACAAATCCGGGGAATATCACCGATACGCCCACCCCTTGATCTGCCACTTCTGCACGTAGACTGTTTGCCCACATATGAATAGCAGCTTTTGCAGCAGAATAGGTCGCGCGGTACTGTGTCCCTAATAAGCCTGCAACACTTGAAACAAAAGCAATTCGACCCGACTTTTGCGCTATAAAAGTCGGTAAAACGGTTTTAGTCAAATAGACTTGAGAAAAATAATCTACTTCCATGATGGCACGTTCAGTTTGCATGGTCGTATCCGTGATCAATGCACGCTGACTCAATCCCGCATTATTGATTAGCCAATCAATTCGGCCTTTATGCGCAAGGACTTGTTCATAAGCATGGCGAACTTGTTCTTCATTGGTAATATCGGCACACACTGAAAGATGCTGATCTGGATGTAATAATGAAACCCGGACTTTTTCCAACTCTTCAAAACGACGTGCGGTCAAAATGACCTGCGCCCCTTGCAAAGCACATTCTTTTGCTAAAGCTTCACCCAAACCTGACGATGCCCCAGTAATCCATACCACTTTTCCGTTCAAATCATCACGTTTTGCCATTTTGACATCCTTTTAAATAACTAATTTATTCATTTATATGTATTTTATGCTTTACGTAGTACAGGCTCATTGTTCAAAAACACCATAAAATGATCAAAGTACTGACTCATCGATTGTGCATCATAAATTTTGCCGAGTTTATCGAAGCGTTTATATCCGAGTTGCGTGGTGAGATTGATGACACCGGTTAAAGTTTTATCCACCACCATATTAAATTTCAGCATTTTTTTTGGTTCTCGCACCAAATGCGTCACCCCGGCATCGACCACTTGTGTAAATGCCTTCAATGCGAGTGGGACATATTGATTCTGCCCTTCTTTCATTTGACTGACATAGGCAAGCAAGTCGGTGGCTAAAGAGGCATCGATCGGATAATGCATATAATGCTGACCATCTTCGCTGTAAAAACGTCCATATAAATAATTTACCATCGGTACAAGGCGGTCATTGCTGAAAAAAGACACCGACCACGGCATATATTTACGGGTCGTTTCACGTATTTGCTGAATAATTTTTTCGGATTCATTGTCTCCAGACTTATTCATGCGCGCCATTTGGCCAAAAACTTGATCTAAAATTTCACATGCAATATCCGCTAAATTATCCCCTAAGGCTTTGGACTGACTTTCTGTTTCACCTGCATTGAGTTTTTGATGAATCGTCTCAAAACGTTGATATGTCGTAGGTTGAATCTTTAAAGAAATAGAATAAGTCATTTGATATTGCTCCTTTTATCTTAGTTTTGGGATCAATGGATACTTCTTATCTTAGGTCCTATCATACGGACTCTTTTATTTACTGCCAAATCCTAAAAGTTAACATTCGCCCAACATCCCTAATTCACCATTTTTTTTGCTACAATAGATCTAATTTTTTATCCACTTTTGATCTGTTTAGACTATGACTGATTCAGCGCAAAATATTGCTACGACCTACGATCCGACCGAGATCGAAAAAAAATGGTACAAGACTTGGGAAGAGAGAGGCTACTTCAAGCCATCTCAAAAAGGTGATTCATTCTGTATTATGATTCCGCCACCAAACGTCACTGGTAGCTTGCATATGGGTCATGGTTTCAACAATGCCATTATGGATGCGTTGACTCGTTATAACCGCATGTCTGGCAAAAATACCCTTTGGCAGCCGGGTACCGACCATGCAGGTATCGCAACGCAAATGGTTGTTGAACGTCAATTGGGTGCTGAAGGCATCAGCCGTCACGACCTTGGCCGTGAAAAGTTCATCGAAAAAGTGTGGGAATGGAAAGAACAATCTGGCGGGAACATTACCCGTCAAATTCGTCGTCTAGGCTCATCTGTAGACTGGTCACGTGAACGCTTCACCATGGATGAAGGTTTATCAAATGCCGTTAAAGAAGTGTTTGTTAAGCTACATGAAGAAGGCTTAATTTACCGTGGTAAACGCCTTGTGAACTGGGACCCTAAACTACAAACTGCCCTTTCTGACTTGGAAGTTGAGTCTGATAAAGAAGAAGCAGGTTCACTGTGGCACTTCAAATACTTCTTTGAAGACAAATCAATCCGCACCCATGACGGCAAAGATCACATTGTTGTGGCGACCACTCGTCCTGAAACATTGCTTGGCGATACAGCTGTTGCGGTTGCGCTTGATGATGAACGCTATGCAGCGCTTGTAGGCAAAAACATCATCCTACCTATTACAGGCCGTGCTGTTCCTATCGTAAAAGACGAATATGTAGACAAAGAATTTGGTACAGGCTGTGTGAAAATCACCCCTGCGCACGACTTCAATGACTATGAAGTGGGCAAACGCTGTGAACTTCCAATCATCAATATCTTCAACAAAAATGCTGAAGTTCTTGCTGAGTTTGAATACATCGCAAAAGCGGGCGAGCAAATTTCTAAAACCATTCCTGCACCTGCGGATTACATTGGTTTAGAACGTTTTGAAGCACGTAAAAAATTGGTTGCTCAAGCGGAAGCTGAAGGCTGGTTAGACCAAATTCAACCATATACCTTGAAGCCACCTCGTGGTGACCGTTCAGGTGTGATCGTTGAACCATTACTGACTGACCAATGGTATGTGAAGATCGCTCCGCTTGCTGAGCCTGCGATTAAAGCAGTTAAAGATGGCGAGATTAAATTCGTTCCTGAGCAATACAGCAACATGTACATGGCTTGGATGAACAACATTCAAGACTGGTGTATCTCACGTCAATTATGGTGGGGTCACCGTATTCCAGCTTGGTACGATGCTGAAGGCAACGTATTTGTCGGTCGCGACGAAGCTGAAGTTCGTGCGAAAAATGGCATTGCGCCTGAAGTTGAATTGAAACAAGACGAAGACGTGCTTGATACATGGTTCTCTTCTGGTCTTTGGACGTTCTCAACTCTAGGTTGGACTGGCGACGCTGCGAAAGATAAAGAAAACTATTTCTTAAATACTTTCCACCCGACTGATGTACTGGTAACAGGTTTCGACATTATCTTCTTCTGGGTTGCCCGCATGATCATGATGACCATGCACTTCATGAAAAATGAAGATGGCACACCGCAAGTTCCGTTCAAAACTGTGTATGTACATGGTTTGGTTCGTGATGGCGAAGGTCAGAAAATGTCTAAATCTAAGGGCAACGTGCTTGACCCATTAGATTTGATTGACGGTGTTGATCTTGAAACTTTAGTACAAAAACGTACCACAGGTTTGATGAACCCGAAACAAGCGGCGAAGATTGAAAAATCGACCCGTAAAGAATTCCCTGAAGGTATTCAATCTTACGGTACAGATGCTGTTCGTTTCACATTCTGTGCGCTTGCAAACACAGGTCGTGACATCAAGTTCGACATGAAACGTGTTGAAGGTTACCGTAACTTTGCCAACAAAATCTGGAACGCTACCCGTTTCGTGATGATGAACTGCGAAGAGCAAGTGATTGGTCAAGAAGTACGTCAAGACCTTTGGGAATTGCCTGAACAATGGATCGTGAGCCGTCTGCAAAAAGCGGAACAAGCGGTGCAAACAGCATTTGCAACGTATCGTTTAGACTTGGCTGCACAAGCAATTTACGAGTTCATTTGGAATGAATACTGTGACTGGTATGTCGAGCTGACTAAGCCTGTTCTAAATGATGAAAACGTATCAGTTGAGCGTAAAGCTGAAGTACGTCGTGTTCTTCTTGCTGTAATGGAAGCATCTTTACGTTTGGCTCATCCGTTGATGCCTTACCTAACAGAAGAAATTTGGCAAACGCTTGCGCCGAAACTGAACATTTCTGGCGAAACAATCATGTTGGCTCAGTACCCTGTTGCTGAACAAGCATTGATTAACGAACAAGCTGAAGCAGATATGCAATGGCTGCAAGGTTTGATTGGTGCGGTACGTAACATCCGTGGTGAGATGGGTCTTGGTAATGCTCGCTTGTTGCCTGTTCTTCTTCAAAACACCACTGAAGCTGAAAAAGCGCAAATCTCACGTATTGAACCGTTGTTTAAGGCATTGGCAAAAGTTGAAAGCATTACCTTCTTGGCTGATGCTGAACAACCACCATTGTCATCGTCTTCTGTTGTAGGTCACGTGTCTGTATTCGTTCCTATGAAGGGTTTAATTGACCCGAAAGCGGAATTGGGTCGTTTGCAAAAAGACTTAGACAAGGTTCAAAAACAGCATGACCAAATTGCAACGAAGCTTGCAAATGAAGGTTTTGTGTCTAAAGCACCTGCGGCTGTGGTTGAAGGCGAGAAAGTGAAACTTGCTGAGTTTGCTGACCAATTAGCGAAAATTAAAGCGAATATGGAGCAGATTGCAGCGCTTTAATGGCTGTGGTTTGATACAAAAAAATCCCCTCTTAGTGAGGGGATTTTTTTATAGCTGATATAAAAATTGTAAAATTAGTAATATTAAAATATAACGAGTAAGATAATATGAAAAAAATTATACTAAGTCATAACCTAAATTAAGGATATCAATCAGTAGTTTGAAATCTTTCTTCTAATTTTTGCAAGTTATAGATTTTTGCAAATCTATTATTTGTTTATTTAAAGATTCAGCTTTAAGGTCAATCTCTTTACTACTCTCATTTCTAAATACTACGATTCCCGGATTTAGTAAATCATGTCTTTCCTTCTGTAATGATTTAATCTGCGTGATAACTCCTTCATTAACACTCAAATTTTCGATCATTTTATCTTTTACATTAATAACATTGCTCAATTCCTTTATTTGTACATCTAAGTGAGTTTTTTCTTGAATACATGAGTTTAATTTTTCATTCAAATCAAAAATATTATTCTTATTGTTATTAATTTCTAAATCTTTAAATACAACGGTACCTAATTGTTTTTCAATAGATTTATTATTTGATTGAAAATTCTCAATGATTTGTTGATTTTTTTCATTTTTAGCTTGAAGTTGTTGCATATCTTTTTCTAAATAAGAAATTTGCTGCCTACCCTGTTCTAACTTAGGTGCATAGATGACCTTCTCAAACACTACCCAGGACAAAGGAACCCAAATGAATGCGGATAATATTATAATCACCACTATTTTAAAAATTATATGATTACTTACTAAATCAACAACATCTCTAAAAGTAAGCACAAAGCCTCCACCATATTAAATATCAAGTTTAAAAATAACATAACTTATTTTTTAAGTCAGTTTATTGTCTAAAATCTCATCATTTATTAAATTTTGGGTCAAAATACACCTTTGATAAATCCTCCAACACCACATCCATTTGCCTCAATACATCATGATTCTAATACCGTACAACCGTTAAACCCAAAGCCTCCAAAAACTTGGTTCGTTCAGCATCATATTCAATCACATCATCAGACCCATGCTGACTACCGTCCAACTCAATCACTAAACCAATTTCATGACAGTAAAAATCCACAATATATGGTTGAATCACATGCTGACGACGAAATTTAAGATTCATAAAACGCTTGGCACGGAGTACTTGCCACATCATGTGTTCTCCATCGGTGGCGGTGTGGCGCATGTATTTGGCGAATTTTAAAAGTTGGGGGTCTAGTTTATTGTTCATTAAGTTTTGTTTTTATTATTTTATTTAGATTATCAAATTTTATAACCTCTCCCTAGCCCTCTCCTACAAGGAGAGGGAATATTCATTATTAAGCCGATTGACGGTATTTAATTAGATGCAGCTCCCTCTCCTGAGCGAGTTTTAAAGCACTGCTTTAAAACGAAGCGCAAGTGAGGGTTAGGGAAACGTGCTTTTATAAAACCCCATTCTCCAACAACACTTCCAACCCTTTCACCTTCTCCATATATTTCAGTCGTTCTTTTTCCCACCTCACTTGTTCTTTCAACACTGAAACATCACCATCAATCACCTTAAACACATCTTTTACCTGTATATTTTTCGGCTTCGTTTTTTCACTCCAGTGGAAACTATCCGTGATGTCATCGATCTGACTGGCTAAGCGTTGACTTTGCGCTTCAAGCGCCATTTTATAAAACTTTAAATGTTCATCTGTTAAGGCTTTTGGGCTTTTGCCTTTATTGGTCTCAAGCTGTAATTGCAGCTTTAATAAATAAAATAAATCCTGTGCTTCATGAGCTTGGTTCACCACTTGGAGCAACTGGGTTTTTTCAGCTTTTTTTGTTTCATCAGGTTCACGGTCTGGGTGAATCATGGCGGTAATTTTTAAATACACGGTTTTTAGTGATTGGTTCACTAACTTTTCAGCTTGCTCACGTTTTTGCGCTAGGCGTTTACGCTGATGTTCTTCTTTCTCACGTTGATACTGTTCTGTATCCCACTCTTCATAAACTTCGCTTTCAACTTGTTCAGCATCAATATGAAAGTCTGCTTTTATATTTTCAGCTTGGGCTGACTTGGCCTTTTTATTTGGCTTTTGATTATGCGCATGATGCTGCTGATAAAAGGCATCCACCTCAGTGACTTTTTCAAGTTCGGCAGTATTTAAATAGATGGATTTTTTTAGCTGCTTAGCCAGTTTCGCAAGCTTTGCATCCAGCTGTGCTAAGTCTGCTTTGGCAAAGTCTTCTTGCTGTATGTGCAACCAAAGCTGTGCAAGCTGGCGGTAGTACACCGCATGCAAATCACGATAAATCGGCACAAGTTTGAGTTGGATATAACTCTGAATTTCACTTTTGGCATTTTGCCAAAGATCTAAATCTAGCTTTTGCTGTTCGATTTGCTCAATCAGTTTATTCAGCTTATTATGCTGTGGGGATAAAGCTTCAGCACTCGGGAGTAAACTGACTTTTAACTCAAAAGACATAAGCAAATTTAACGCAAAAAGAAAATTATAGCCGATCTAAGCACGAAACTTATGAGCACCTTGTATGAATCAACAATGGCTTTTGGTCCATTAACGCTCAAACCGTTGTAAATATTGACCCAACTCTTCTCGAACAACCACCTCATGTCCTGCATGACTTCGACTTTGTTCCAAAAGATGCTCAGAGTCGATCACTACCACGCGATGACCATCCGCAATTAAACGATCTACACCTTCAAAGAGCATTCGGACACCAACATCGTGTATCAAAGAAATATTAGTGAGATCAAGGACAATTTGAGTCGGTTCGACAGCTTCATTTTGCAGTATGCGCAATAACATTTCAGACTCCGTAAATTGCAGCACACCACGCAGCTCATACACCACCACCGAATGATCAAGGCCGCAGGTATAGCGACTCTGGACGATCGTTTGCGCTGAAGGTGTTCCCTCCATCACATGTAGTCCCATGTCCTTAGACAGTCGTTCAAATATTTCGACGCCTCGAACACTATTCCCATGTGTATCCAGTTTCGGGCTAAAGACCGCCAGCCCAACCTGCCCCGGTAAAGCCCCCATGATGCCACCGGCCACACCGCTTTTGGCAGGAATACCGACCGTTGTCAGCCAATCACCCGCAGCATCATACATGCCGCAAGTCATCATCACGCTTAACACTTGGCGCACCACCGAACGTGACAGCAACCGTTTACCTGTGGCAGCTTGCACGCCACCATTGGCAAGCACACTGGCCATTTTTGCCAAATCTTTAACCGTCACTAATATTGCACACTGACGAATATAGCCGTTCACCACATCTTCAGGGTCTTCTTCAAGTACACCGACTGTGCGCAGCATGTAACCAATCGACAAATTTCGAAAAGCCGTCTTCACTTCAGACTGGTAAACCGCTTCATCAAAACTCAGCTCATGCCCTGCCAGTTCACTTAAAAATTCACGGAGTTTTTCAGCTCGGGTGCTGTGTTCGTCATGCGGTAATAGTGAATGTGTGGTGATTGCCCCCGAATTGATCATCGGGTTTTTCGGGGTATTGCTTTGTGTATCGAGCGCAATTTGATTAAACGCCTCTCCCGATGGCTCGACACCGACTTTTTGTAAAACGCTGTCTAAGCCAAGATGACGAATCGCTAAGGCATAAGCAAAGGGTTTAGACATCGACTGTATGGTGAACTCGACTTCGTCATCACCTGTGGAATAAATCGTGCCATCTACGGTAGACAGTGCCAAAGCCAGTCTATTTGGATTGGCATTAGCTAACTCAGGAATATAATCTGCCAAAGCTCCGCGCTGATTGGCATCGCAGGCATTGAGGACATGCTGTAAATAATCTGGAACAGGCGTTTTCATAAGGTCTATTTTTTGTTGTGTGCTTTTTTATTTATAACAAATTGAACTCCATCTGTATAAGTCCTTATGGTGAAGACGCGTTCTGAGCTAAAACCTGTATGTGCTGTATATTCAAATGGTGCATCATTTCTCGAATAAAAACGAAATAACTGAGTTGAATGATTGCCTGTTCACCAAAGAGATTTTGATAATATTCAGTATGTTCAATCATTTCATTAAAGCCATGTTCTAAGCTTTGTCGGTCAATGTGGGTCGCATGTTCAAAAAAGGTCTGCGACAATATATGCAGCATCGAGTCATTCGACTGAGCATAGCGCTGCGTCTGATAATCGAGCTGTAATCGTTCTAAAATTTCTTCAATTTCATAGATCAAATATTCAATTGCCAAAGCATCGAAGCGCTGATGTCGAACACATTTTTGCACCAAAGCGACTAAGCCATGATCAAAATGAATTTTCTGTTGCTCGGTCTGAAAGTCGAGCTGCGCTAATCCGAGCTGAAATTGTAATTGCTGCATCGCTATCTTTTAAGTTTTTAATCTTCTGCAAAGTTTAACTCACGAAAGCTACGCACTTGGTTACGTCCTTGTTGCTTTGCCATGTACAGCGCTTGATCGGCCATACGCGTGACCACAGCAGACGGTGTCCCCTCGATCGCAGTTGCTACACCGAAACTTGCACTAATCTTCAACATTTGATGGTTGGCTATCATAGTTTCAGCTTCAGAAATGGCCAATCGACAGCGTTCAGCGACCTCTATCGCCTGCTCTAAACTCTGATTTTTTAAAATTAAAATAAATTCTTCGCCGCCATAACGCCCAACCACATCTTGCACACGGGTATTATCATTTAAAATTTGAGCAACACGTTGTAAAACGGCATCCCCTGCATCATGTCCATATTGGTCATTGATCAATTTAAAATGGTCGAGATCAAGCAAAACCACTGCAAATTCAGGCCGTGTCTGTTTGCTGAGCGTATCAAGTTCATGACTAACATAACGTCGGTTAAACACATTGGTCAGCCCATCGACACGGCTGAGGACTTCCATCTTTTGTTCACGGTGTCGCCACTGTAAAAGCAAAATCTGAAAAAATACTGCACTGACGATCAATATAGGTAAATACAACTCCGCCATACTCATCAGCCAAAAGGCATTGTCGTAAAACTCACTCTGTTTTAAAGCTGGGCTGAAAATCGGTGCATATTCTAGATGGTCAATCGAAGTTTGATAGCAAATGTAGCCAATAAACAGTGTGATCGGAAATGTAATACTGAGCATAATCGCAGGACGATAAAAAACTAAACCGACCATCAGCAGATTGACCGTCCCCGCCATAGTGGCAGGACTATAGATCCCGATCATATAGCCACCATAGATCATGCCGATCCCAAACAGGACGGGCGCAAAATAGCTAAAAAACAGTCTAAAATTTAAATATTTTTTGAAATAAAGACTGAGTACTGCCAATACGCCATAACTGAGTAGGACTATACAAGCGACCATGATCCTCAACTTGAGTGCACTCGGATTAAACCAGATCCGATTGGACGAATAATAAAAATTCATGATGCACTACTTCAACACGCTGACTTGACTCAACATGCCAAAGATGAGGAGTAAACGCCCTTTATCGTAGTCAGACCAATTGATGATGAGATAGTCTGACTCAAACAAAAGATGCTTCAATTTACGCCATTGCACGCCCCATTTCGTACAGACAGCATTGCCCCAATTTTTCCCCATTAAACTTCTTTTTTATTTATTATTTCGCTAGTTATACAAGGTTTTAGCTTCAAAAAGAAAGTCTATTTTCACAGTTGAGCATGCAACCTTTGAAGCCTTTAAACTTCACTTGCATCACTATTCAAATTACTATTCCGCTATTTTTTTTAGCTCAATTGGTCACTTTTATCTTTTTGAAATAGTACGGTTTTCATTCTAAACGCTCGGTGAATAAGATCCCGTTCAGATGATCGACCTCATGTTGCACGATCCGTGCGGGAAAGCCATTCAGGGTTTTCTCTTTAACTTCACCTTGAAGCGTCAAATATCGCACGTGAATTTGCTCAGCTCTCGGGACTTGTCCTCGTGCATTCGGCACACTTAAGCAGCCTTCTTCACCCAATACAGTCGTTGTCGATCGAGATGTAATCACTGGATTCACCATCACGATCGCCTCCATTTCAGGCGCGTCGGGATAGCGTAAATTTGCACGTGAAGCCACGATAATCACCCGCTTTGAAACATAAATTTGCGGTGCGGCAATGCCTACGCCTTGACGCTCAAGCATAGTGGCATGCAGTGTTTCAATTAGTGCAGTTAACCATGCAGAACCTATTTCAGATGCTTGTACCTCTGCGGCAGTGAGCGTCAAAATTGCTTCACCACGCTGTGCAACAGCAGCAACATAACTCATGTATTTATCCTTTTTTAAGTCTAGCAAGCTTAAATTATTTAACTGATGTAACGCACGTAAAAGTAATTTCACAATTTTAAAATGATATTTAAGTTTATTCGACGGAGTCTTACATCTAGGATTTAAATAAAGGGATTAGCCTTCGGCTGGAGGTACTCTTACGAAACAATGTTTCTCATTAGGCAAAATGAGAAGCGAAGCTTCGCAAGGAAACCATCTTGCGGAGCAATGCTCCTCACCGCAAAACTCGTTCACTAGTATCAAATTATTCAAAGTATCGCAAAAACTTTTTTGATTAGAAGGAGTCCTGTCTCAAACACTTGCGGATGACGTTACCGCGTATCATTCTTTCATTTGAATCAAATAACGCTTCTGATGTTACTGCGTAATATCAGTTATTTAAAAAAAACAACCATGCAATATGCATTATTATCGGTTCTGAGTATAAAACAACAGTGTACTATGACTTTGAATCTTTTATGGTTTATATAGAGTACAAAAGTAAAATAGTAGATCACACCACCCTATACCATTGATATTTATCATTTATAAATCAAGGTACACTTTTATCTATTACCAATCATTCTTTAAGTTAATGCGACTTTATCTATATTATTTTGTTCTTAATTAATAATATTTTCATAACTATAAGTTTTTAATAAGGCAAAAAAGTTTGATTATTCAATAAAAAATTGAATCACTAAAATCGTCAAATGCTATTTGCTGCTGGAAAATATTTGCATGGAAGCTCAGCCACGCCTGACTCGTCAAGATAAACGCACCCTCGGACTGTCATCCCTCGGTGGCGCACTTGAGTTTTATGACTTTGTCATTTATGTGTTTTACGCCAAAATTATTTCGGAACTGTTTTTCCCCACTGGACTCAGTCCATTTTGGGCGATGCTGAATACCTACGGTATTTTTGCAGCCGGATATTTTTTCCGCCCACTGGGTGGAGTGGTGATGGCCCATTTTGGCGATTTGATTGGTCGTAAGCGTTTATTTAGTTTGTCTATTTTACTCATGGCTTTGCCTACACTGATGATTGGTGTGATGCCGACTTTTGAAAGTATTGGTTATGCAGCACCACTTTTGCTCCTACTGATGCGCGTGATTCAAGGCATCGCGATTGGTGGTGAAATCCCTGCTGCATGGACTTTTGTTTCAGAGCATGTACCTGAGCAAAAAATTGGTATCGCCAATGGCTTACTCACTGCCGGCTTATCTTTGGGTATCTTGTTGGGCGCACTGATGTCTTTGTTTATTTCATTACAATTTACAGAGTCAGAAATCCATGATTGGGCATGGCGGATTCCATTTATTTTAGGCGGGATCTTTGGCTTTGTTGCGCTCTATCTCCGCAGTTATTTAAAAGAAACGCCTGTATTTAAAGCCATGCAAGAAAAGAAACAATTGGCTAAAGAGCTTCCAGTGAAACAAGTACTGCAACAGCACAAAACAGGCGTTGTGATTGGTATGCTGTTTACATGGTTCTTAACTGGCTGCGTTGTTGTGCTGATTTTAGCGATGCCAAATTTACTCACGGGCGCCTTTGGTTTTGAACGTGCCGATGCCTTTAAAATGCAAAGTGCCGCTATTGTGATGCAAATGGTCGGTTGTATCTTGGCAGGTCTTTTGGCAGATCGCTTCGGTGCGGGTAAAGTGATGCTATTCGGTTCCCTCCTTGTTGCGATAATTGCGGGAGTGTTCTATAACAGCTTGGGCCATGTGGCAGCATCGACCGTGTTTGCGCTCTATATGCTGCTCGGTTTGGCATCAGGCACGGTTGGTATGGTGTCTTATAGTATGGTGAAAATGTTCCCTGCACAGATTCGTTTCTCGGGCATTTCATTTTCATACAATTTGGCTTATGCCATCGCGGGTGGTATCACCTTGCCATTGGTTCAATGGTTGAGTTTATACAGCAACATTGGCGCCATGTATTATATATGGAGCGTCTGTTTGGTGACCGTCTTTACTGCGATGCTCTATCGTCAACGTTTTGAAAAAACTTCGCACTAAAAATAAAAAAGCGGTCAATGACCGCTTTTTTTAACTTGCTTTCAAATCAATTCAGGCTTTAAATTTTTACGCAATTCATCTTCTACAATTTCAATCTCAAGCTGACTAAAACGACGAATTTCACCTTCTGCATGTTTTTCAAGTAATCCACCAATCAGTGGAACTTTGACTTTCACCGTCCAGTCCAAATTGAAACTCACTTGTGTTGCATCACCACTGACACTTCGTTTACAACTGGCTTCGAGCGGTAGGTTCGGATCTAGTTTGACGTCAGAGGTTAATGCCGCCAAATTACTAATATCCGTACGTTTCAGACGAAACGCATCTTTTAAAAACTTCTTGGCAATATCTGGAATATTTACATCCAAGTTATAGGCACGTTTTAAGGTATACATATCACCTGTTTTTTTTGATTCTAAAATTTCTAGATTTTCACCCGGTATGCGTTTGCACACCGCTTCATGCAAGCTGATATCTGCGGCTAGTCGTTTAAAATCTTCAAGTGAAACGCCATGAATTGTGGCATTGACGGTAAATTGATGTGCCATTCTCGTAATCCTTCAGGTCAATATTGGTTTTATTGTTTTATTTCGCCCAGTCTACAGTTGCTAAAACTGTGCTTTGGATTAAATCGGAAAGCGCTGTCGCTGTCATTGACCTGAAACCAAGCTAGAAAAACAGAATTGCCATACTGCAACTCAGAGGGACTCTGCCTTAAAGGCTTTTTTGAAATATTTGCCCATGCTGATTTTTCAACTCGAGCTGAAATTCCCAGCCCGCATCAATTTTTAAATACATCCCTGCATAGGACAACTTTGCGTACCAATGACCAAAGTCGAGGCTAAAAATATCAAAGCTGGCTTGTTCAGGAAGCTGTTGCATTGGTTTTGCATGTATTAAAGCGCTAGGTTCAAAAGACTTGCAGTGCGAGCCATAATGATGAAACAGTTCAAAACATAGCTGATTAAAAATTTCAAATGTTGAATCTTTGGGATCAAGTTGCGTCATTGCTTTAATAGCTTCCCATATCTTTTCATTTCTTCTTGCGCTTATTTTTATATTTCTATAACAAATCTTTGTGGTACTGCTTTTATAAATCTCAGTTTAATTTAAGTTGTTAATTTAACAGCATGCTATGCACTACACCATCCCGATCACGGTGTACCAATTTGATCGGTTGTGAATAATCGATCAAGATGCTTTGGTGTTTATAACTGATCTGGATGCCGTATTCATCTGCACCATCATCCAAACCGCTGATGCTACATTGCGTCCCTTGTGGAAATGCCTTGAGCCATTCAGCGTTATACACATCTGCTATTTGCTCAAACTGAAAAAAGCTCGCCTTTTGCTGCAGTAGAAATGCAGCTTGTCGGTCAAAACGCAGTTGCTGCTCATGTTGAAAGTCGATAATCATGACTCTGCACGCTCTTTACTTATTCATCGGGATCGGATCATCGGCTATTAAAATCAAGCTTCGCAGATACCCAATTTTGCTTATAAATTCACAGAGGATTTTATGACATGTCTTAGACTCAAATGAACACAGCCACATTTCTTAAGGCATAAAAAAGGCACTTCTCATCAGGGTGAAGCCCGATTATGAAATGCCCTTTATGGTTACAAAGTAAATATATTTTTATAAATTGTCAAATTGGGAATGAAAAAAACATCTGTGGGCTAAATGGATAAAGCTTTCATCGCCTGTTGCTGCTGTTTATTTTTGACTTGTGTCCATTGCCACCAACCAAATGCCGCCAAGCCCACAAAACCTGCATACAACGCCGCAGTGAGATACAGGTCTTTGTATATAAACATACCCACATAGATAATATCGACAAATACCCAAAGCACCCAAGTAGCAATATGTTTCCGGCTGGTCCAATACGTTGCGAGTAAGCTAAACGCGGCCAATTGTGCATCCAAAATTGGTACGGCTGCATCGGTAAAATAGTGCAGGCTTAAACCAAAAATCAAACCGCCCACCGCAGCTAAGAGCATTTGAAAGATCACAATTTTGGTCGCAATCGGTTCAATACGGATGTCATGATCTTGTTGTTTGCCCTTCAACCAGTGATAAAAACCGTAGAAGTTCACCACCACAAAGAAAAACTGCAAAATGGTTTCGCCATAAAGTTTGTAGGTATAAAACAAGTAGGCATACAGCAAAAAAGCTGCAAAGTTAAACCACCAACACCACATATTTCGCTTTATGGTTAAAGTCACCCCGATTAAGCTAATAATGACTGCAAATATTTCTAAGTTCGACATGGTTGATTGGGCCTTAAAAAAGCTGCAGCTATTATGGAAAAATTCAGCCTAAAGGCAAGCTATATCATGCACTATTTCATATCAACTCTGTAAATTGTAAATAAAACCATTCATCCAACTGAATTTGATTTTGATGTTTTGAACGCATCAGTTTTGACAGTTTTCTAACAATCGTTTAAAAACATAGCTATGCATAAAGAATAATCAGAAGGAATCATCCAAATGTCAGAACAACAAGGTCGTGTAAGTCGAGAAATCCGTGGTCATCTTTATTTAATCGGTTTGGACCGTGCAGATAAACGAAATGCGTTTGACAGTCATTTAATTCATGACCTTTCATTGGCGCTCACTGAATATGAAGATGATCCAAATTTACGCTGTGCAGTGATTTTTGCTCATGGTGATCATTTTACTGCAGGTCTAGACTTGGTCGAACTACAACCCAAACTTGGCAGTGGACTATTTAATTTTCCTGATCTGCAAATTAATCCGTGGGGAACCAACTCACGACAACGAAAAAAACCAGTTGTCGTCGCGGTACAAGGATTCTGTTTTACAGCGGGTATTGAACTCATGCTGAATGCCGATGTCGTGATCGCACAGCGTCAGACGGAGTTTGCTCAAATGGAAGTGCAACGTGGCATTCTTCCCTTTGGTGGCGCAACAGTTCGCTTTGTGCAAGCAGCGGGTTGGAATAAAGCCATGCGCTATTTACTCACGGGTGAACGTTTCAATGCGCAAACAGCATATGACATGAACTTGGTGACTGAAATCACTGAGCAAGCGCCCTTATCTCGTGCGATAGAACTTGCGGAACAAATTGCGCAGGCCGCACCACTGGCGGTTCAGGCAACACTCGCTGCAGCACAGCAAGGTGTGCATTTGGGAGCCGATGCTGCATTTGCTCAATTGGATCAGCACTTACAACCACTACTAAAAACACAAGATGTACAAGAAGGCGTGATGGCCATGCTACAACGTCGCGCAGCCAATTTTCAGGGCAAATAAGCCTATTGATAAACCGAATAAACCCTTAGCGCCCTGCAACATCAAGAGAAAAATTATGCCAACGGATTTAGAACAAGCAACGCAAGAAATACGTACTACACCCGTGAGTTTCCCTGCAACCGATGGCTATACACTTTCAGGTGTTGAATATCGACCTAATTCTGCCGTTAAAGCCAATATTATTATTTCAAGTGCGACAGGTGTACCTCAACAATTTTACCGTCGTTTTGCCGAGTATGCCGCAGGACTCGGTTATCAAGTACTGACTTTTGATTATCGTGGTATAGGACGTTCTGCTCCTCCAAAACTCAAAGGCTTTAAGATGTCCTACCTCGACTGGGGACGTTATGACCTTTCTGGTGCCATAGCTTATATGCAACAACACGGTCAGGAAACTTTTCTAGTGGGACACTCCTATGGCGGTCAAGCATTAGGCCTCACCTCAAATCACGATCAGATACGTGCCATGTATTGTTTTGGCACTGGCGCAGGTTGGCATGGCTATATGCCCTTTAAAGAAAAAATGAAGGTTCATGTTATGTGGAATATCGTTTTTCCGCCGATGGTTGCCATCAAAGGGTATTTGCCTTGGAGCAAACTCAATATGGGCGCTGACCTTCCTGTCGATGTCTATAAACAATGGCGCCGTTGGTGTAAAAACCCAACCTATTTCTTTGCCGACCCTGAGCTGAGTGAGCTATCTCAACAATATGCTGCAGTTCAAACGCCGATCTATGCGGTCGCTGCACTCGATGATGATTGGGCATTACCCAATTCACGACATGCTTTTATGCAACATTATGCGCAAGCATCAATGCACTATATCAATATTGAAGCGCAAGATTATGGCCTAAAACAGATTGGTCATATGGGATATTTCCGCAAAGGTGCTGAACTCTTATGGCAGGAAGTGATTGGACGGTTTGACGAACTATTAGTCGCCTAGACCAATTTACTTCATACATAGCACATTGAA
Source organism: Acinetobacter sp. YH12076 (assembly GCF_013419525.1). Taxonomy (NCBI): domain Bacteria; kingdom Pseudomonadati; phylum Pseudomonadota; class Gammaproteobacteria; order Moraxellales; family Moraxellaceae; genus Acinetobacter; species Acinetobacter sp. YH12076. Next base: position 206,207 of record NZ_VOZY01000006.1, read on the forward strand.
TTATTCGGATAGAGAGATACATGCGTCCACGGAAAAACACCTCTGAACATCTATTGTTACAGTCAGCACACGCCTTTAAACGCTATGGCTATATGGGCTGCAGCATGGGGAAATTGGCTGAAGCCTGTGGACTTTCAAAAGCTGCGTTTTATTATGACTATCCAAATAAAGACGCTTTGCTGATGGAAATTTTAAACCTGACACACGTGAAGTTAAAGCACAGTATTTTTCAGCAATTACAGCGATCCACTGCATCACCTCAACAGACTTACCCGCACATCCATCAACTGGCCATCCAGTTTTTTAGCCAAGGTGGATTAGGTTGTTTAGTCGGGATATTAAGTATGGAACGTCAACATTTGCCTACCGAGATTTTTGCAAAATTACAGTCCATCTTTCAGGAGTGGCAACTGGCCTTTGAAGTGTTTTTTCAGCGATGCATGAGCATCGAACATGCCGCTCAACTTGCCAAAGTCAGCTTGGCGGATTATGAAGGCGCGATTTTAATGGCCCGAATAACCGATGATTTGAGTTATCTCGATTTAGTCCAAGATCGCATTTTGCTTCAACTTGCGGAGTCTTGATAGCGATATTCAATTTTATGTTCTTCGCCAAAACGGTCGACATGTGTATAAAACTCACCGTATCGGCCTAAATAATACTCGAGCGATTGATTGTAAAAACTCCAATAAATCGACCATTCATTCAGATCTAATTGGCGAATTTGAGTTTTACAATTGACTGGCATGCGACGTAAAAAAACTTCTTGTAACTGTTCGGCTGCCTGTAGCGAATCTAGTTTGTATTGTTGTTGAAAGAAAATTTCCGCGATATCATCAAAAAGTTGCTGTTCATATTCATCTACTTCAATCACCTGATCGACTTGGCGTATAGCATCATCATTTGATGCTAGAGAGATACTGTTCGATTTTTTTGGTGCTTGGTAACGCATATATTTTTGACGATATTTTTCTGTTTTTATCATTTTTTTGACCACGATTCCTGCTGCAGACAACGCAATCAGAATACACATCACAATGAGAAAATTAACCATAATAACAACCTACTGCCGATGACGCGCATACACATCATTAATCACCGAATATTTTTATGGACTAATATAACGCACAATAACGTTTAAAATTCATACAAAATTATTTTAAAGCTGAAATCTTGCCTATTTTCTTTGCTAATTTATTTCAAACTATTACACCTGCTGAAATCATTGAGTATGTATACATTTCTAAAAAATCTATTATTACTTTTAAAACAGTATAGTTAGATGCATTTATGTCGTTATTTATCCGTATTTAACGATTAATTTATAAATATACATTTGTAAATTTTGCAACAATTTTGAAATAAAAACCCAACCCAACGGCGCAATGGCTGCAAAAAAACATAAAACGCAACAAGAAGCCTCTTTAAGCACAAGGCGATATCTTCTGAAATGACAGGCTGTTGGAGTTTTCTATAAAAAGAAAAAATTATGATACGCGAAGCACAAATTCAGGATATACCCGAAATTATTCACGTGATTCACAACAGCATTCGTTCATGTATCCAGGACCATCAACGTAATGAAAGTGTGATTCAAACTTGGCTTGAGGAGGCAAATCAATCAAATATCTTAATGTGGATGCTTTACAACGACAGTTGGGTCTACGTCAGTGACAATCGAGTGGTCGGCTTTATTTTAGTCAGTGATCAGGGACAAATTTTACTGAACTATATCTGCCCTGAACGTCAGTACCAAGGCATTGGTAAGGCGTTATTGTTAAACATGATGCACTGCGTCCGAAAAAAGAATATTACCGAGATCAGTCTAGAAAGTACTCATACAGCACTCGCCTTTTACCAAAAATATGGCTTTGTCGCACATCAGGATTTTGAGCCTGCCGATGTTCCGCTCAAATTGGTCAAACAGCTCTGTTAGTAGAGAGGCAAACCTCATAAAAAGATAGATTTTCAAATAGGATGAATATGATAGGTGAATTTAAAAAGAGATCAATCTAAATAAGTATTGGCAAAGGATACTAGCGATAGCACCGCAAAGTTTTCACCGTTTACAACGGAGTATCAAGGCTTAAGTTGATCGCGTCCTGCCTGTTTAGCCATATATAAATAATGGTCTGCATGCTTCATTAAGGCTTCGATACTGTCGAAGTCATTTTGCTTATCCATCCATGCCATGCCCAAACTTAGAGTGACGTAATTTTTGTCATCACCCCGATTAACATGTTCAAGCTGTTCATTACGCATGGCTTCGAGTACCAATTGTAATTGCTCTTGGGCAATCGCATACGGAACATCATGCATCAATATGGCAAACTCTTCTCCCCCGTAGCGAGCCACATAGGCTGAACTTGGCAGGGTATTTTGCATGGTTTTCACGATCTGCTGTAACACCTCATCGCCTTTGAGATGTCCATAGTGGTCATTATAATTTTTAAAATAATCGACATCTAACATGGCAAAGACCAATGTTCGATGACTATGAAAACGGACTTCTGAATATAAACGTTGAATTTCGGCATTCAAAGCACGACGATTGAATGCCCCCGTTAAGGCATCAATACGAATTTGTAGCTCTAATTTTTTATTCAGCTCATGGAGCTGTAAGGTGCGCTCTTTGACTTTCTGATCGAGTGAACTGTTTAGCTCAAGCAGACTATTATTTAACTGCTCGGTATGCATCGACTGCTGTGCATAGTGATGCGATTGCTGAAACATGATCAACAAGGCATACAAACTGGTTGAAATGAACGATAAATTGACTGAATCAATCAAATTCATCATCAGCAAGAAGTCGTTTAAAAAAGTAATGCACAGGAAAATAACCGCGATTAAATTTAATTTTGAATACGGTTCTTTCTTTTTCAGTGTTAGGTAAAAACCATACGCAAAATTACTCAGAACAACGATCACATAGGCAAAGCTGTAGGTTGCCAAAGGCTGAAAAATTTCAGGCGTCGAAACAAATGTCACTGAAATATTCAAAGACAACAGCAACATCGCGATCTGATAATTTAAGGTAAATAAATAGCGACGACTGAGTAAGTGGATATAACTTAAAAAGAAAATCGACGCCAAATAAGTAAATAAATATTCTAATCGCGTGCCCCACAACCAATTGATATCGGTAAAAGTGGTATAGGCATAAGGTGCTGAAAATAAATTATGGAATGCTAAAAAGACAATAAATAAGCCAAACACCAAGTTACTTCGGCTATTGCGACCGCGTAAACCTCGGAAAACAGAAAATAGGATCGTAAATAGTCCCACACCCAAGACGGCGCCAGACACCATTCCAATACTCATCATTTGTCGTTGGAACTGGCGGTTTATTGTCTTGGCAATACCAATGCGCATTGGGTTTTCAAAACCGCCATGCATACTGTTAAAACTCGAAGCTTGAATGGTTAAGGTGAAATATTCATCTTGAGCGACGAAATAGGCAATTCGCGGTGCATTCTCCGTTTTTTGTTCTGCTTCAGTTTGTCCCACTTCACCCAAACGGACGATCACATCACCATTTAAAAATACCCGATACGCACCGTACTGATTTGGAATCAATATTGCGATACGACGGCCAATAAATTGTTTGGGGATTTGGAAATGTCCAGTAAATGTCCCAAAACCTTTACTGTCCCCTGTGATGTCTTTAAATGAAGCAGGCAGATAGACCGTTTGACCGACCAGAACCGAACTTGGAGACGTTAAAAATTGATTTGGATAAAACAACCATTTGCCTTGCAATAGGCTACTGGTATCTTCTGTGAAGTAGATTTGGTTAACTTCGTTTTGATGTTTTAAATAAAACGATTTAGGAGCAGTTTCATACTGTGCTTGAGCAGTCGATACAGTGAATGCCAATGTAAAAATAATAAAGGTAAGAACCCAGAACAATCTGGTGCAAGGCAACTGTAAAGACAACGGCTTTGATTCCTGCGTTTATACTCGAGCAATTATTCTAATCTAAGGTAAAAGACAAAAATAACAACTACTATTTTATCAAATTGATCAATAACTTCCATGTCACTGATCTAAAACAGTCACTGTATTAATCGCGAGTTTTTACATCATACAATTCAATCTCAAAAATAAGATTTGAATTGGCAGGAATTACATTACCCATTTTACGTTCACCATAAGCCAAATGTGATGGCACGATTAACTTACGTTTACCACCGACTTTCATCCCCATGATGCCCTGATCCCATCCTTTAATTACACGGCCTGTACCAATCACTGTTTCAAAATAATTACCACGATCCAATGATGAATCAAATTTTGTACCGTCTTCTAACCAGCCTGTATAGTGAGTTGTAATCAAAGCGCCTTTAACCGCTTCTTTACCTTCACCTACCACTAAGTCAATAATTTCTAATTCCGTGCTCATGCTCTCAACCTCAAATGCCGCAATCTAAATAAAGCACTATTATAAACAGAATCAGTCTGAACATGATGCCCTTGAATGCGTTAGAACTTAGCGACGCAAAGTTGAGAACACAATGATTTAGATCAGCATGCAAATAAACATTTACTAGTAAAGCTCACATGTCTTGAAACATTTATGAGTATTCCGTTATCCCTAAGATGCATTGGGAAGAAACGAATAAAAAATTTAAAGCGCACTAAAAGTTTGAACGTTCATTGAATGAAGACGTTTATGCGGTAAGAACAACGCTATTTACAAAGATAATAAAGAGGATTCATCCATAGGCATTACATAAATGGGGGGCTAGAAAATTTCCCGAATTAAATTTTTATTTTGGTTTTAGGTCAACTGAGTTTTAAATCGACAGTTAAATTATCAGAATCGTATTAGCTGAAAAAATAGTTATAGCGACAAGGATGCAAGCCTAAACTCACACCCATCATGAAAAGTTAAATCAAATGATAAACTTATTGCAATTGTGTCCATTCAATCACAGCTTGAGCTTTATCACCTATCAAAGTCCATTCGCCATCCATTACGTTTAATTGTAAAGACATGGTTCGTTCGCATAACTCTTGAATGGCAGCTGTACTCGCTTCAGATAATTGCCAAATTTCAACATTCTTCAATGTTTTCAGTTTGCTGTTGCGTTTATACCATTCGTCTACTGATGAGCCATAAGTAATCACAGCGACTTGTGGGCAACGAGCACTGGCTTTTTTGACTTTGTCTTCGTCAGGGCAACCGACTTCAATCCATTTCACCAATTGACCTGTTAAATCTTTTTCCCACAGCGCTGGTTCGTCTGTTTCGAAAAGATCTTTGGTAAATTCTAATGCTTCATCTGCATAGCGTGCATATGCCAAGACACGCACCATCAAACGTTCAATCGTTTCAGAAGGATGCAAAGCCATCGTCAATTGATAATCACCATATTGGTGTACATCCATATTGGCAATGTTCAAATCTGCTTTATAAATTGTAGCTTTTAGCGCCATGGTAAAGTCCTCAAATTTGGCGCCTAGCATATAAGATTTAGCAAGCTTTTGCTGCGCTGATTTACTTATTTCTCAGCTTTCTCGGCATCGATACGGCACTGCATTAAGCGATCTTCAAATTCAAGCCATTCACGATCAGTCTGGTAAATAATTTCGACACGATTATCTATACTTTCCTCGCTCGACTGATAATTAAACTGATCGGGATTAAAGTTAAAGGTTTTCCACCCTTGGTCTGTCTGAAAAATACCTTTGATCCGTAGCCAATCTTGCTGCTCACAGAGTAAATCTAACAGGTCAAAAAAATCGAAGGTCCATCGTTTTGGGAGTTTCCAACCTGCGACACTATAACCCTGAGCGGATTCAACATAATGATAAGGCAACTGTTTAATTTCTGTGGGTACATCGACCAGCGTTTGCTTTTGTATCGCCAATAAGGGCTGAATTTTACGAGGACTTCCCATATAGGCAAGATCAATATTTGCCAGTTTTAAATCACCTTTTACAACATTGATCCATTGCTGCTGATACGGTAAATACGCTTGTTTGAGTCGTTCCAAACCAGCTTGATCGGCATCACTCATACAATCAACATGCGACACCACAACGATTTGTGCCACTTTTAGTTGATCGGCATACAGGTTTTGCGACGTCCAATCTTGATCGTGTAAGCGCGAGCCATCGACCACGGTCACCAATGCTCGCATGGCTAAATGCGGATGCCAATGTGGCTCAGTCAATTGCTCCAAAAGCTGTCCCGGATGCCCCAAACCTGTCGGCTCGATAAACAGTCGGTCGGGTTTCACCTCTGACAATAATCGTGACAACGCAATTTGCATCGGCAGTTGGCTGCTACAACATAGACAACCACCCAATAGTTCCTTCACCGCATAACCTTGATCTTGCGGCAACATCTGTTGATCGACCCCGATTTGTCCAAACTCGTTCATCAGTACGGCCCAAGTTTCGCCCGCTGGCTTTTGCTTCAATAACTGCTGTAAAACTGTGGTTTTACCCGCACCTAAAAAGCCAGAAATAATATGAACAGGAATCGCACCGTGGGTAGAAACTAATTTCAAAAGTGAGTCACTCAAAATAAATAGCCAATGATTGATGGCCTTTACCATAATGATTTCAAAAAAATGCTGCAAGCCCAGTCTTCATTTCTCTGTCTTCATTTTCCTAAAGCATAGATCAGTCTCGTATTCCAACGAATTGTATAATCATCTGGCTATTGAACAGCCTGTTTATTCCATTTGCATGAATGCATGACATATCTGGTCACACTTTATTGGCAAAGTTAACTCTTATATTTTAAAAAATGGTTATCTCGAAAAGAATCCTTACATTTGGATTTTAGTGAAATTTCTGGATTCTGCTTATTTACGACATCGATGTAATCATCATGTAAACAATGAATGAATCATGAAGTCGATTTGGTCATTTTTTCTTGCAAAGTTAAATGAAGATTCCGATATTTTTTTACATTTAAAACACAGGATGGAAGGTTATGTATTCATCCAGTTAACCAGTCTGTTTCACTTTGTTGCTCGCATTGATCACTCGGTTTTCTCGATTTAGCATGAGTTCTCTCCTGATGGACGTGATGATCTTTTCAGGACTTACTAAAATATATAAGGATGCTCAAAATGAAATTAACTCAAATTTTACTTGCTTCTACTCTAGCTGCTGCAGCTGCAACAAGTTTTGCTGCGAGCAAAGATAAACAAGAAGCGCCTGAACAAGAAAAAGTAGTGGTTAGCACTCAAGAACAGCCAGCGACTGAAACAACTGCTGCTGAAGGTACTGCTGCTCAACCTGCTTCAGAAGCAAATGCTGAAGGTTCTGCACCAGCTCAACCTGCTCAGTAATAGACGAATAGCGTACTCCACACGCTAAATTCATTTAGTCTGCTGCTCAACATTTATCCCTCACTAATAAAATGTTGTGCTAAATGAATTAAAGTCGCCGGATCATTGAAAAATGGTTCGGCTTTTTTATACTCAAAGCCACTGATTGATAGATTTTAATGATCGATAAATCATTCAAAATGATTGATGATTTTCATATAAATAAATATATATCATCCACTTAAAATAAAACCCTGCAAAAAACACGACAATTCGATTCATCGTTTCGACTTATGCCTAGCTTGTTGAAAGTCTCTGTTTAGAACTTAATAGTGGCATATGTGAAGTGATTGGATGTTTACGCATGAGCAATAAAGCAAATTACACAACGGAAGTTGCCATTCTGGGCGCAGGTCCTGTCGGCTTAACCATTGCAAACTACTTAAGTAAGCAAGGCGTCAATGTCACTGTGATTGAACAACTGGACAGCCTGATTGACTACCCACGTGCGATTGGTATTGATGATGAATCATTACGTACCATCCAATCATTAGGTTTAGTGGACCAAGTGTTACCGCATACGACACCGAACCACGCGATGCGTTTCTTAACCCCTAAAGGCCGTTGTTTCGCAGACATTCAACCGCTCACTCGTGAATTTGGTTTCTCACGTCGTAATGCCTTTATTCAACCACAAGTCGATAATGTACTGCTACAAGGTTTAAAACAGTACGAAACCACAAATGTTTTATTCTCTCGTCAATTGTCTGATTTTAGCCAAGATGCCAATGGTGTAACGCTCAATATTCAAAATAAAGACGGTGAAGCTGAAATAATTCAAGCGCAGTATTTGATTGCTTGTGATGGTGGTAACTCTGTGGTACGTCGTACCCTCAACATCGGCTTCGATGGTAAAACTGCACAGAACCAATGGATTGTAATCGACATCAATAATGACCCACTTGCAACGCCACACATTTACCTATGCTGTGACCCTGTGCGTCCTTATGTATCTGCTGCACTTCCACACGGTATTCGTCGTTTCGAATTTATGGTGATGCCTGGGGAGACTCAAGAAGAATTAAGCAAACCTGAAAACATTGCAAAACTTTTGTCGAAAGTACTTCCAACGACCGATGGTATTGAAGTGATTCGTCAGCGTGTTTATACCCACAATGCGCGTATTGCAGATAAATTCCGTGTAGACCGTATTTTACTTGCAGGCGATGCTGCGCACATCATGCCAGTTTGGCAAGGTCAAGGGTATAACAGTGGTATGCGTGATGCGTTCAACCTTGCGTGGAAAGTTGCAATGGTTGTACAAGGCAAAGCTGGCCCTGCGCTTTTAGATACGTACCAAGTTGAACGTAAAGATCATGCAAAAGCAATGATTGATCTTTCTGTAATGGCGGGTCATGTCCTTGCGCCACCAAAAAAATGGCAAGGTTTCGTGCGTGATGGTATCGCCTATGCACTCAATTACATCAAACCGATCAAACAATATCTATTGGAAATGCGCTTCAAGCCAATGCCGAAGTACAACGATGGTGCATTGATCAATAACGGTGTTAAAGACTCACCTGTGGGTAAAATGTTCATTCAACCACATGTTCAACTTGAATCTGGTGAGAAAGTCCTACTTGATGAAGTCATCGGTAACGACTTTGCAATCATTGCTTGGGGCGTCGATCCAAAATGGGGTCTGTCAGATGCAACCATGAAAAAATGGCAAAAATTGGGCGTTAAATTTATCCAAGTATTGCCTGCTGTTCAGCTTAGCAATGAAAATCGCACCAAGTACGACAATGTGATTACGATTGGTGATATTGGTACTGATATTCGTGGTTGGTTTGGTAAAACCACTGAATCTATTACGATTCTTCGCCCAGACCGTTTTGTTGCAGCGATTGCAATTCCACAAACTTTAGACAGCGTGAGCCAACAATTGTTTGCAAAATTGCATGCTTAATTGGGTTTAGTACCCAATTAAAAAAACCACGCACATCGCGTGGTTTTTTTTGACGACAAATCGGTTTAAACCGACTGAAAACAATGCACATCTTTTACCGATTCACGTTGCTGAATCTGCTGAATAAAAGGTTTAAATTCCTCTAAATATGGCAATATTTTGAATGAAATGGCATACACCATCCAATAAGCTAAATACAAATCTGCTGCGCTAATTTTATCCCCCAACAGATATGGCTGGGCCTGCGCAAGCCCTGTTTTAATAAAATCTAAAAGTATTTTTTCATTACCAAAACTCAAACTGCCACGTTTCTCATCCATCAACTCTGTGCTAATGCCGACATTTTTCATGTCCATGTATTCAGTCAGCGGACCATGACAGAAAAACATCCATTTCAAATATTCACCACGTTTGGGATCATCCAATGCGGGTGCCAAACCTTTGTCACTGAATTTATCGGCTAAATAACTAAAGATGGCTGCGGTCTCACTAATCACGACAATACCATCGACCAAGCAGGGAACTTTGCCCATGGGATTAATCTTGAGATATGCCGCTTGGTGCATCTCTTCATATGGCACTTCAATAATCTCAACTTCTGACTCGATGTCTAATTCTTTCAATAAAGGCAGAATAGTATTACTGCGTGAGCGTGGATTGCTGTAGAGTTTCATTGCTGGGTTCATTGTAGATATCCTTATTTTCATCCTTGTTGTTCTGTCTATGACTATACGCGGCTTTATGTAGAATTATGTTGCGTTCATCCCTGCTTTAAACACTTTCCGATACAATACGCCCGACTAATAATTACGCTAAATTTGAATTTATATTTAAAGCAAAAAGTATTTACTCTGACTTTCTGATAATCAAACAATTGAGCTCTACATCGATGAAAAATAAATATTTAATTGCCATGTTTACGGTGATTTTAATTTCAGGCTGTTCCAAGAAAACCGAAGAAATGGCAACTGAAGCCAGCGCAGATGCACAACCTGCTCAAGTCAGCACACAGCAAGATCAAGCAGCGGAAAGCACTTCCAATGAGCCGTCTACCACGCCTGGAACAACACAAAAACCTGAAACTATTTTAAATGAGCAGGTCAACCCAGCCGAAGCCTCTCGTAAAATGGTACGAGAAGCCAATGTCAGTTTTGAGTCGAAAGATGTCGTTAAAACGGCCTTAGAAATTGAAAAACTGACGCTAAGTTTAGGCGGCTTTATTGAACAGAAAAATATCGACTTTGTGGTGCAAGAGAGTCGATCCTACCCGATTGCTGACGGCAAAATTAAAATCTTTGAAAAAGTAAATCCGCAAGCGGAAATGATCATTCGTGTGCCAAGTGAAAAAGCTGCACATTTCGTTAATCAACTGTTGCCCCTTATGCATTTTTTGAACCGTCAGCAATATTCGGCAAAACGCTATGAGCTAAAACTACTCGAAGAAAAAATGTCGCAAACACAGGTCGTGCCCGACCATGTTGCAGCAGCACAAATCAATGAAATCTCACGCCTGACTCGCTTAGAAGTTCAAGATCGTGTCCGCTATAGCACGATTTTGATTGGCTTTACTCAACCTGCCACTGTCCGTGAACATATCGATATTAACCTTGATGCTATTGCGCAGTTAAATGGCGATAGTTTCTGGCAAAGAGCGTGGTACGGTATTCAAAAAGGTTGGCAATTTGTGTTGAGCCTGCTGGTTATTCTCATTACGATTTGGCCAATCTATATGATTATTATTATCGGTTTGATTGCCTACCGTGTGATGAAACCTTATTTACAAAAGTGGTTTAAATAAATCAGAGTGACAATGACTATGTCTCATTGAGTCTTTGATTAAAAATACGATAACTAAAAAAATCCCGAAGCGCTTAATTCGGGATTTTTTCATTTAAATCTTAGGGCAATATTTAAAGGCTTAGAAAAATCCCATATAGAACTGCTCTTTTAATACTTTTAAAATCAACTCGATCGCATCATTTTTACGATCTTTTCGATAGCTCGCATACAGACCAATGGTCGGCAAGGGTTCAACTGTACTTTTAACCAATATTTTATCACCGAGCAATGGAATGACATAAGACGGTACCAAACTCCATCCCACGCCCATACCGACCAAATTGACATTTAACAAAATATTGGTCGAATGCTGTACCAAGTTCACATTCAGTTTATTTTGCTTAAAGAAATCTTGAATAATTCGGTATAGCTCAGGTGATGAGTGTTCATCGCTAATAATAAAATCCTGATTATTCATGTTTTTAATGCTGATATGCCGCTGTTCTGCAACAGGCGAATTTTTCGGTACAATCAGCGCCAAAGGCTCAGTAAAAATCTGAACAGATTCTATATCAGGGCTTTCTTCGACATAACGGGTAAAGGCAATATCAATCTCTCCTTTACGCACTGCACTGATTTGATCGACATCCATTAAACTATGAAAATGAATTTTTAACTCAGGAAACTGAGCTCGAATATTTGGCATGATATAAGGAAAGACCTTCATTTCAGCCACAGGAACAAAGCCGATATTCAGTTGTTCTTTACTGAGCTGCGCAATTTGACGCGCATCTATCATGGCTTTTTCAGCATGCTCTAAACTCAAACGCGCTTCTTTTAAAAAGGCCTGACCTTCTGCAGTCAGTTCAACTTTTCGGTTGGTTCGCATCAATAATTGCACCCCAACTTCCTGTTCTAGGTCTTTAATTTGCTGACTTAAAGAAGGTTGCACAGTACACATTCGCTGCGCAGCCTTGGTAAAATTTAGCTCTTCGGCAACCGCAACAAAATATCGTAGATGTCGTAATTCCATTATTCAGCTCCTAAAGCACTGCGTTTGAATTGGTTTGCCACGAATAGACGATACATCCACGTAGTGAACAGCACCATCACCGCACAAAATAAATAGGTTGCCTGAAATCCAAAGTATGCAATCAGCACACCCATAATGACCGAACCGACAGCAAGGCCAATATCAAACAAGGCAAAAAAGGTGGATATCGCATGTCCCATTCGGGCTTTTTCTACCGTTTGAATCGCGACCGTTTGCAGGCATGGGAACACTGAACCGTAGCCGATGCCCATAAAAACTGCCGATATCCAAAGCACCCATTGATTCGTGAGAAAACTCACAACCACCAAACCAATGGCAAAGCAAATAAAGGATGGATAGATGACTGCACTCGGGCCTTTGCGATCATAAACTTTGCCAACCCAAGGACGGACGAGCAACATCGACACAGCAAAGACAATAAAAAAGATACTGGTATAAGCGAGTAAATGCTTCAACTCTGCATAAGCGGTGATAAAGCTCATCACACTCGAATATGCAAATGCGGTCAGCAATGCCACAAAACTGATGGCAAGTACCCGTGTTTCTATCACATCACGCCATTGGATGGCTGCGGATTGGCTCGCTTGATCACTTGACTTATGCTGTACGTGTTCTTGTACTTGAACTAACCACGTAAAAATATAGCCCACTGCAACCAATAAGGCTAACACTGCAAATAAGGTACTAAAACTGCTGAATTGAATCATACTCAGCGCTAAAAATGGCCCGATCACCACGCCTAAGTTGGTCGACATGACAAAGTAACCCATGCCTTCGCCTTTTCGATGATCTGGGATGTAATCATTTACGATGGGAACATTGACCGTGGTTAATATACTGAACCAAAAACCATGTAAAAAACGAATGACCAACAACGACCACATGCTGTCAATCCACAAATAACTCAGCGCAAAAACGACAAAGATAAAGCCTGAAATACGCACAGAATTGGCTTTACCAAAACGTTCAATGATCATGCCGGAAAAGGGACGAATCGCAATGGATGACACCAAAAACAGCGTTAAAGCCATACCCGCTTGCTGAATCGAACCACCCAATTCTTTCATAATATAAATGGGCAATATTGTCAGCAACGCAAAGTAATAGCTAAATAAAAACATGTTATTACACAGACAAAAAACGAAAGACTTGTTCCATAGCGATGCCTGATGTTGAGTAGTCATGAGGTCATTGTCTCGCTGCTACGCGTGGCTTGGGACTGCATAAAAATCGGGTTTAGCGCCAACTGCACCAGTCGCTTGATATAGTCTTCATCTGGCTGGGTATTAAAGAAAATGATCTGATAATGAATCGGGCCGTACAACATGTCCAACATGAGTTCGAAAGGATAATCTGCGCGAATTTCTCCTCGTTGAATGGCCAATTGAATCAGCTCACGTGTGGCTTCTCGTCGAGGTAATAAATACTGTTTAAAAAACTCACCCGCTGCTTCACGATGCTCCGCCAATACAACCAACAATGCTCGACCTACGTGCTGATTTAAAGCCCGTGATAGTTTGAGCAATTGTTGATTTAGATTGAACTCCAAACTTTGTGATAAATCGAGTTCAAACACCGACGCGGTGTGCGCTTTAAAAGCATCGAAAACCAGATCGGACTTATGCTTCCACCAACGGTAAATCGTCGATTTTCCCACGCCTGCGCGAGCCGCAATGTCTTCAATGGTCATGCTTCGATAATCACTTTCCGCCAAAGCATCTGTGACCGCTTGTAAGATACATTGCTTACGCCGAGAAGTTTTTTCAGTTTCACTCATAATTTAAAAACGAAACGCTACGTATCGTTTTATATTAAACAGTATTGGACTGAATGACTATCTTTAACTGAGCTTCGAAGAATAAACTTTAGTCGCACACTCGGAACTCAAATCTCAACTGCACTCTCCAGACGAATTTCAGAATACAAAAAAGATCGCCTAAGCGATCTTTTCAAATATTCAGCCACCAAAGTGATTAGCTTTGTGTCGACTTTTTATAAATACTGCAAGAAGGATGATGATTTTCCTGTAAACGTGCCACTTTACGTTGTTCCGCAGCTTCGAAACGACAACGTTTCCAGTCATTATCTAGATTCAATGCTGGAATTTGTTTCGGCTTACCTTGATCATCAACAGCGACCATTGTGAAATAGCAACTATTGGTATGACGTACTGTACGTTTTTGAATGTTCTGCGCTTCAACACGAATACCAATTTCCATTGAAGTACGACCAACATGGTTCACACTTGCAAGGAAAGTCACTAACTCACCCACGTGAATTGGTTCTTTAAAATTCACTTTATCAACTGATAGTGTCACCACGTAGCTACCAGAATAGCGACTTGCACAAGCATACGCGACTTGGTCTAACAATTTTAGAATCGTTCCACCATGCACATTACCCGAAAAATTCGCCATGTCAGGAGTCATTAAAACTGACATCGATAATTCTGACTGGTCGTCTAGTGCATTCGCAATTTGATCTAATGGGGACATCTTGTTTCTCTAGACTCGTGATATAACAATGATTAATGTGATTATTATATAGATTTTAATCAAAATTAAATGTTCAAATCGGCAAAAAAACCATCATTATTATTTATAGTGATCATACCATCATTCAGTAAAATATATATCGATAACGATATACACCCAATAAACAAGTATTTATCGCGCTATCTATCAGTTTTTTAATCCAAGCTATGCTGTGTTTTATATTTAAAACATATTCATTAAAACGCGTTGTTCATCGATTCAACATAGCACGGCATTAAACTTAATCTTCTAAGACTTTTAACATCTCGAAAGATACGTTGTCATAGCTGGTTTTTTGTCCACCATCATTGGTACTTTCTAGCGTGTAAGAATTATCTACATGTACATGAGTGACAATAAATACGTTATCTTCCATCATCGCAAGCTTTACTTTTTGTCCTACATCAAGCGTTTTCATCTACAGCCACCTTTAAAATATTTATTGGTTTTAAGTATTAATAACCTGATGATATTCTAAACACTTCAACAGTATTGGTAAACGTAAGCACATGAATAAAAACGCTAATATAGGTATATACTCTTAAAATCTACATAAAACCAATTAATATGATTTTCTTAATTAATTTCAAATAATTAACTGTATATTTTCGTATCATTACGATTTTTATATTTGGCAAATCTTGTGATTAAGACCTAAAACCAATCAACATCCAATATATTAATGATTACTGGATACTATTGAGCATGGGAAAAGCTGAGAGCAAAAATTAAAATGCTTTGCTGAAATAAAAATGCACCCTGAGAGGTGAACAGGATGCATATCAATTTGCTGATCTTACCTGCCTAATCTTTGGCTGCTAAATAAGGAATATGATGTCCCTTGCTATATTGATGTTCAGCATAAACACGAGAAATCTCTCCAAGTTTTTCCAAGGTTGCCTCTTCACCTGCAAGCATCGTCGCTTCACGCCCTTTCACATCAAATATATGTGCTTTTTCACGTAAATCAGGTTGAATCACAATGTCTGCTCGCTTGAGCTCTTCTTGAGCTAAACGATTTTGCATAATATTGATATTTTGGTTAAACAAGCCCCAAACATTCGACGTTTCGGTATGAATCGGTCGTGCCAAAATATCCACCGCAATAATAATATCTGCCCCTAAATCGCGTGCAACGTCCACAGGAACAGGACTGACCAAGCCACCATCGACATATTCTGTATCTTCAATAATCGTTGGAATAAACATACTCGGAATCGACACCGAAGCACGAACGGCCTGTCCCGTATTACCATAGTTGAACACGACTTTTTTGCCATCCTTTAACTCGGTTGCCACCACATACATTGGGGTTTTCAGCAACTCTAAAGGCACGTCATCAACTTGCTCATTAATATAATCTTCAACTTTTTTACCATCAAAAAAGCCTTTTTTGTCCAAGCGTATTTCTCGAACATCATTGGCTTTCATATTTAAGGCGATATCTCTTAACTCATTGGCACTTTTACCTGATGCATAGATTGAACCCACAATGCTACCCGCACTGGTTCCAACAATAAAATCTGGGTGTATTCCCTGCTGTTCAAGTATTTGAATGGCGCCAATGTGTGCATAACCACGTGCCCCACCACTCCCTAAAACCAAAGCAACAATCGGACGCTTTTCCTGCTTTTTCACTTTTTTAAAGTCAATGCGGTTATTCGCCACTTGAGCAGGTGCTGCTGTATAAGTTCGAATTTGTGATGTTGTTTCAGCGCTGACCTTTTTTGAGCCCACACTTTGACAACCTACAAGGCTGATTGCGAATGCAGTCATCAAAACAGTTATGCTTTTCATTGAGAGATATTCCAAATGCAACTCGAGATTTGAAGAGAAAAAGTAGTCTAATCAGTCCACATTCACGTCACTGTTATTATTCGTTAATGCCTCTGACCGATGCACATTATATTGACATACAACCTAGAAAGTCATTGGCTGTCAAAGTTTCAATGTTTAGCAGAATTTCCACATCAAGATCCAAAACATTGTCTAGCAAAAAAAGCCCCGATAACGGAGCTTTTTAAAGTTAATTTTTGACTTTACCAAATATCGGAATTAACGCGATCCTTATATTTTGGATGTTCATCCATTTTAAATACTGGCTCTTTTACACCCCGTTTTAACTGTGAGGTGTAGTCTTTCATCAGCATCAATAAGAATGGCGTCAGCAATAAAATCGCAAAGAGGTTAATACTCGCCATCACGCCCATGAAGAGATCCGCTAAGTTCCAAATCAGTGGTACACTCATGATTGAGCCAAAGTACACCATCATGAGGACGACTACGCGGAATATAAACATGACCTTAGGATTGTTATTGATAAACTGCACATTACCTTCAGCATAAGCATAGTTACCGATTACTGAAGAATAAGCGAATAAGAACAAGATTATGGCAAGGAAGTCATCTCCCCATGCGCCAATCTGGCTTTCAAGCGCCATTTGCGTCAAAGCAACACCCTCAAAGCCTGCATTTTCATACAAGCCAGATGCCAAAATAATGATCGCCGTACAGGTACACACCACAAATGTATCGACAAAGACACCGAGCATCTGAACCAGGCCTTGATTGACCGGGTGTTTAACATCTGATGCTGCCGCAGCATTCGGAGCAGAACCCATACCCGCTTCGTTTGAGAATAATCCACGCTTAATGCCTTGCATCATCGCCATAGAAACCATAGCACCGAAGAAACCACCAGCCGCAGCATCAAACTCAAATGCTTTGCTGAATATTAACTGGAAGATATCAGGCAAGATTGCAAAGTTGGCAAAAGCGATATAGAGCGCGACTGCCAAATAAAGTAATGCCATAAATGGAACAAAACGTTCTGCCACTTTTGCAATACGCTTAATACCACCAAAAATAATCAGCGCTGTTATAAAGACAAGGAATAACCCTACCCATGAAATTTCAAAACTAAAACCGCCCAAACTCAATACTAGATTGGCTTTATCCCAACCCCAAGCATGTGAAGTTGCACCCGTAATGGCATTGGCTTGTACTGCATTAAACACAAAGCCATAGGTTGAAATCAGGGCAATCGCAAATACTACACCCAACCATTTTTGTTTTAAGCCTTGGGTAATGTAATAAGCTGGTCCACCACGGAATTGCTGATTTTGCGTATCACGCACTTTAAAGAGCTGTGCAAGTGAAGATTCAACAAATGCAGAACTCATCCCTAAAAATGCCGTCATCCACATCCAAAAGACTGCACCCGGCCCACCAATTGCAATCGCAATTGCAACACCTGCGACATTACCCACACCGACACGACTTGCCAGTCCAGTCACAAAGGCTTGGAATGGTGTAATCCCATGCTCATCATCGCCTTCTTTACGGCTAGATTTCATCACTTTAATACTATGAAAAAATAGACGAATCTGAACTGCACCAGTGATTAAGGTATAAAAAATACCAACCGCCACTAAAAGTACGACTAAGAAATCCCAAAGTGGGTCATTAAAAATTTTAATCCACCCCAACAGGGTTTCATTTAATTGTTCATTCATATTCAACCCTAGTTTTAAATGGTCAAAAGTATGAAAAGCTCTTTTCTGAAGAGCCTTTCTAAATTAAGCAAAGAATTTAAGAATTAATTGAATAACTGTTGCGTTAATCAAATCAACAAAAAATGCGCCACATAAAGGAACGATTAGGAAAGCCTTATGAGATGGACCATACATATTGGTAATGGCTTGCATATTTGCAACTGCGGTAGGTGTTGCCCCCATACCAAAACCACAATGACCCGCCGCTAAAACCGCAGCATCATAATTTTTGCCCATTACACGGAAAGTGATAAACGCAGCATATAGTGCCATTGTTAATGTTTGGGCTCCCAAAATCACAACTAATGGTCCTGCAAGATCTGATAGCTGCCATAGTTTCAACGATAATAGTGCCATTGCTAAGTACAGTGATAATGAAGCATTACCAAATACATCAATTGCACGATCAAATATTTGTACACGGAAAATACCTTCTAATACATTACGTAAAATGACACCACCAGCTAAAGCCCATACAAATGTCGGTAATTCAAACATCGTACCTTTACTGAAAGCCGTCATAAAATCAGCAAATGCTAAACAGCCAGCAAATAAGCCCAAAGTCGTAATTGCATTATCTGCGGTAATTAAACGAACACGATGTGGATATTCAAAAGGTACATATTCTGTTGAATTAATATCAGCTAGTGGTGTGTTATCACTACGCTCAATTTGCTCATTCGTGCGCGGAGTTGCTAGGTGATAACGATTAATTAGCAACTTAGCTAATGGTCCACCAATAATACCACCAATGATTAAACCAAAAGTTGCACTTGCCATACCTAAAGCTAATGCACCTTGTATACCGTGTTCAACTTCAAGAATTTCACCCCATGCACCAGCTGTACCATGACCACCTGTCAACGTAATTGAACCTGCAATCAAACCAATCAGTGGATCAATACCCAATAAAGTGGCAAGACTGATACCAACGACATCCTGCACAACAATGAAAGAAGCAACGGCTACCAGAAAAATAACAAGACCAATTCCGCCTTCTTTCAATTTGGCAAAGTTTGCGCTTAAACCAATGGATGCGAAGAAAATCAGCATAAAACTGGTTTGTAATTCACTACTCGTAGTAATGCTATAACCCCAAATGCTATGTACAACCAATGAAATTATTGCAGCAACCAAACCACCAGCTACGGGCTCAGGAATATTGTAACGCCTCAAAAAACTGATTTTATTTACCAAAAAACGTCCTAATAAAAGAACGATCACCGCCGCAATTAAGGTATAAAATGCGTTAAAGCTAAATTCCATAATAATTTGTCCAAAATGGTTAGAATATTTATTAGTCCAATTAATAGAAATTAGTAGCGTTTATTAATTAAAATACAATTCCAATTTGTAAATTTAACCAATAAATCAGGCTACCAGCTATCATTGCCAATCATAAATATTCATCATCTGATTCAAATATGTATGCCTGAGTTAAAAAAAGTGAAAACTCAATTCGACAAAACAAATCCATAAAAGCAGTTCATACTTACTAAACCAACACTTACTACAATATTCATATCATAGATGAAATACATAAAATCAAATGCTGATTAGAAAAGTCGCACATTATGCGTGGAGTGAAATAAAATTTCAGCACTTTTTATTACAAAAAGTTAATTTTCCTATAATTTAAAGTTATATCTAATTGTTTTTATTTAAATGCATTCGCAATTTTTATCTATATAAAATATTAAAGATTTGAACATAATGTATTATAGGACGTGGTTCAACGCCTGCCTTAACCAGTACGACATCATGACTCAGGCGATTTAGTGAATCCATCTACTTAGTACTGCGAGTTCATTTGCGTTGAAACATCCACATTTAAACAAAAAAAGCCTGAACTGAGTCAGGCTTTTTTGATCGATTCTTTTCGATGATTTAGCTTAGAAGCTATATTTAGCCATTAAGCCAACGCGGTCATCGTTATAAGATTCACCCGCAAAGTTTTTGCGTTTACCGTTCACATATTCCAAGCCAAGTTCAACTGGTTTTACAGGTGCGTAAATAAAGTTAATCCAAGCTTGCTGTGCTTCTTCGTTTGCATTTGAGTTAGATGCATCTTTCGCATACGCGCTGCCATCATCCGCAAATAGCGCGCCGTAAGCTAAAGTCGAACGTAGTTTTTCATTAAACTTATAAGTTGCACCCACTTGTACAGCAGTGAATTTGTTTTGCTCGATGTTGCCATCTACCACAGAGTAAGCCGAGTTAGAACCATATAAATAGTTGCTGTTGCCTTCTGTATACGAAACATCACCATTCAATTTCAATTGATCAGTCACTGCATAAGATGCACCCGCTGCTACACCCCAAGCTGTTTCTGTATCATCCGCAGTTTTAGATTTGTAGTTTTCAACCAATGCACGAGCTGAAGCGGTACCTTTCCCAGCAGCAAAACCTTGAGTCACTTTGGCAGTTAAGTTTGGAAGGCGATACGTCGGATCTGCAGCAACAGTCCCTTTACTATCCCCTTCTTCCGCAGAAACAAATAATTGAGTATCTGGAGCTAACTTGTAGTTATAACGAACTTGAGGAATACGTGTAGTACCACCACCCAAGTTTGTATTGAAATCAATCATTTCTGGTGCATGACTAGACAAGAAGTTAGATGTCGTTTGACCAAATAACCAGTTGTTAAAGGTTAAATAACCATGACGTAGACGAATAGTTTCGCCACTTCCATTGAAATCGACCTCGATTTTACCGCCCACTTTATCATCACCACCGACGGGTGCTGTAAAATCTAAACCAAAACGCGTGGTTTTTGCTGTCGCACGTAATTTATCTTTTGTATTTCCATCTGTAGACGCAATTTTGTTGAAGTCATCATCAGCACCTTCGATGATGTAGTTCGCATCACCACGAACAAAACCGTAAAGACTTACATCTGCACCTGTTTTAGATTTTAAGCTTGCAGTTGGAGTAGCTGGTGGCGGTGGTGGTGCAACAGGACGCGCTTTAACTTGCTGAATCTCGGTTTGTTGCTGTTGTTGAACTTGCTGCTGCGCTTTAATCAAACTTTTCAGTTCTGCAACTTCTGCACGTAATTGTTCAATTTCAGAAGTATTGCTGCCTGCATGAGCCATTGATACCGTTACCAAACTCATGGCAACAACAAGGGTTTTCATTGGGTGGAATACAGTTTGAGTTTTCATCCTAAGCTCTCTATTGTCCTGTCATTGTTGTATGCCCTAACTCCGGGCGCTTTGTTATTCGCCTATTTGAGCGGACAAATTTCAAGCTGCCTATCCGTGCTTTAGTCGCATTAACGCCCCAACTTGTTGCCCCTAATAACGAAATACTTGAAAGCAATAAGCAAAAACACTGAATCCATCACTGAAAATAGACTGAAATATTTAGTTAAAATTCGGACTTAGCCGATTCAGATGGCAAAATAGCTCAACACACATACCTTAAAGGTAAAAATCCATACTCTGTAGGTATGCAATAAAAACGATAAAATCCGACATATTACCGATAGAGACATTCACAATGTATTTATCCAGCATAACGTAATGTATTTAATGCAAATAATACTTATTTATCAGTTGCTCTATTTCATTAGAGTGAGACAACAGCGATCCACCGTATCACTAATTATTTCCAAGTGGATGATTGTTTAGATATAAGTTTCGAGTAAACAGATACTGCCCTCACAATGGGAAAATAGCGCCCTCTTCTAAAGTTATGGATGATGAACATTTATAATGAGTGACGTGGATATTTGATCAATAATACTAGTACGTTGATGACTGACGTTTAAGTAAGACCTGCTAAACGTCATCACCTGCATTTTCAACCCATGGCTGAAGCTTTTAAACTACGTATAGTAATCATTGCAACAACCACAAATAGCAACATAATCAGGGCCATATTGATCAGCGCTGACCATACTAAAAAGTTCAAAAACACTCCGGCCAATAGACCACAGGCAAATTGCATACTTCCCATGATTGCACTGGCTGTGCCAGCTCGTGAGCCTTGTTCAGACATCGCCAATGCCATCGCATTTGGACCAGTGAAGCCGATTGAAGCAACACATAAGAACATACCAAACATTACAACAATGATAGAGGAAAGATAAAATAACCCTGCCGCCAATAAGATCAACACACCACACAATTGAAGTGCATTACCCAATTGCAAACGATGGCGAACATCCAGTCGATTTGCAAGTTTCTTATTGAGGGTCGAAAACACTATAATCCCTAAAGCATTCGCACCAAATACATAAGCAAATTGCTGTTGGCTCAGACCATAACCATCCATTAAAATGGCAGATGAGCCACTGATATAACAAAATAAAATTGCGCCAGAAAAACAGCCTGTGAGCATCGGTTTACGGAAAGTTTCGTCCTGTAAAATCGCACCATATAAACCTAAGACTTGTTTCAAACTTAATTTTAAGCGTCGCTCAACAGGCAGGGTTTCTTGAAAGAAAAAATGTACGCAGAAAAGACAAAAAATACCGACAAGTACCAATACCGCAAATATGTATTGCCATTCAAACACCTGTAACACCCACGCGCCTAAAGTAGGTGCAATGATTGGTGCAATTGTTGTCACGATCATCATGCTGGCAAAGGCTTGAGCAGAAGCTTGCATACTTAAGCGATCACGAATTGCAGCACGGGCAATCACTACACCGACACAGCCACCCAACGCTTGCAAAACACGAGCAGCGATCAAACTCCATTCACTATTGGCAAAGACACACAGAAAACCGGCACAAATATATAAAACCAAACCGAAATATAGCGGTGTTTTACGCCCAATACGGTCGCTGACTGGCCCATAAATTAACTGCCCAATCGCCAAACCCAAGAAATACGCTGGAAGACTATTGGCCACTTGTTGGGTTGTGACACCAAAATCGTCGGCCATTTGAGGTAAAGCCGGCAAATACATATCGATTGAAAGTGGCCCTAAAGCAGTCAGCAATGCCAACAAGACGATCCAGCGTTGAGAAAATTCCTTTTGTGATTCGACGCTTTTCATAAGAATAATTCATTTATCGCAAGCAAGTTTTGCAGACAAGTTTACACTGCACATAGTATTATTTCTTGGCTTCAATGTGAAAATTCACACGATACACATTGCTTACTGCCCCATCGCTTTAGCAAAGGAAAAATTTTGAACGCCTGGCTCGCACGACTGAAACAAGCAACCTATAACACGACCTTTATGTATAACTTGCGCATGGTCATTGCCTTCGCAGGAACAGCCTTTGTCCCATATTTTTTAGATCAGCAATTGATGACCATTCCCCTCACCTTGGGTGTGGTTGCCGCTGGTCTAAGTGATATCGATGACCGCTTTTCAGTCCGTGTGCTCAATCAAATTTATACCTATATCGGGTTCTTTGTTACTGCGGTATCCATTTATCTGTTGTTCCCGCATCCGATCTTATTTGCATTGGGGCTGATTGTGTCTTGTATCGGTTGGATTCTTTTGGGTTCATTGGGTCGTCGCTATGCCACCATTTCTTATGGCTGTCTGGTGATCTCCGTGTATTCCATGCTAGGGGTTGAACTTTTTGAAAATTGGTATACACAAGCAGGTTTATTGGTCATCGGTGCGATGTGGTATGGACTGCTTTCGACTTTGAGCTTTCTGCTGTTTCCTGTGCGTCAAGTTCAGGACAAATTGGCCCAAAGCTATTCGTCCCTAGGTGACTTCTTATTTGCAAAATCTAACTTGTTTGATGTCGATATGACACCAGAAAGTTATCAGCAAAGTTTGATTGAGCTATCGCTAGAAAATGGCAAATTAATTGGCATTTTCAACGATATGAAAACAGCCTTATTAACGCGTTTAAAAGGTGACCGTGGACAAAAAGATACGCGTCGTAGCCTGCAATATTATTTTGTCGCGCAAGACATTCATGAACGTGCCGATTCCGCGCATATTGATTATCAAAAATTGACCCGTATTTTTGAACATAGTGATATTTTATTTCGCTTTCAACGCGTGCTTTCGATTCAAGGTAAAGCTTGTAAAGATTTGAGTATCAGTATCTTACAGCGAAAACCTTATCATCATAATCAACGTTTTAAACATGCGTTCCACAATCTAAAATTGTCACTCGAAAAGCTGCGTGAAGAACAAAAATACGATGAAGTTTGGATCAACTCTTTATTTGCTTTATACCAAAACCTAAAAGGCATCGATGCGCAATTACGTAATGTCGAAACCGAGCGTTATATTGACCGACAAGCCCTGATTGAAAATCGTTTAAAAGATGATGATTTAAAAGGCTGGGACGACATCGTCATTCGATTCAAACAACATTTGAGCCCTGAGTCGGTGCTGTTCCGTCATGCTGTGCGTTTATCGACCGTGTTATTTATTGGTTATATTTTTGTCCAAGTCACCAATATCAGTTATGGCTATTGGATTTTATTGACTGCCCTGTTTGTCAGCCAGCCGAACTTTAACGCCACCAAGCGCCGCCTCTATTTACGTATCATTGGCACCTTGGTCGGAATTATTTTAGGTTATGCGATTTTATATTTTGTTCCTTCTGTCGAAGGTCAGTTACTGCTACTCATTTTAAGTGGCGTGCTGTTTTTTGAATTACGCAGTAAGCAATATGCACAAGCCACTGCGTTTATTACCATTTTGGCGCTGATTAACTTTAACTTAGATGGAATGGGTTTTGCCGCAGCAATGCCGCGTATGATTGATACACTGATTGGTTGTGCCTTGGCATGGTTTGGTGTGAGTTTCATTTTCCCAGATTGGAAATTCCGTCGCCTGCCTCGGACCATCAGCCGTTCGATTCAAGCGCAGTGTGATTATTTGGCCGAAGTGGTTGAACAATACAAATCTGGTCGTAATAACGGGTTGAATTATCGTGTGGTCCGTCGTGCAGCCCATAATACCGATGCAGAAGTAGCTTCACTGATTTCCACCTTAGCTACCGAACCCGATACCGATCCGACTCAAAAAGCTTTGGCCTTTGAGTTTTTGTGTCTCAATCATACCTTTATTAGTTATATCGCAGCCTTAGGTGCGCATCGTGAAAAAATTCAAGATCAACAGGTCTTAACCTTATTGGATAAAGCCACGGATGACATTCAAGGTGCATTACTACGTGACGAAGTGCCGGACTTAACGGCGCAAAATATGTTGCAAGAAATCCGTCAGCGTTTGTCACAAAACAGTGAGGAAGATCAAAAATCCTTGATTGTGCTACAACAGCTTTCGTTGATGTTTAACGTGTTGAACCAATTTAGCCAATTGAAACAAAATCTCAGTCATGAGCATGATCAAGCATCGACTGAACTGGCTTCGCTATAATTTGGATGATTTTGGAACAATATACTCACTGAATTGGTATAAATAATGCTAAACTTTTTACAGTTTTAAATCTGTTACTTTCACTATGACCGCAAAAAATTTATACGCCTACACGCTAGAGCCAGTGGCTTATGAAATTTCTGAAGAAGAACAACGTTATGCTCAACTTGTTCTGTCTCGCAGTAACTTCAAAATTGGCAAAAAAGCATGGCTAATTATGGGTGCAATTCTTGCACTGGCACTCTTGGGCCTCATCTTTATTAAGAACTATTCAACAGTATTTTGCTGGGTAGCTATTGTCTGTGTCGTGATTTACTTCCTTGTGCGTAAATTCGGAATCGAATGGTATGCGAAACGCAAACTGAACGAAGTCCCTGTTCAAGAAATTAAAGGCATCCGTATGGGTGTCCAGCCGCATGGGATCTCTATGCAGCAACGTATGGGCGCAAACATGGGGACGATGACTGTCGGTTGGAAAGACATTCATGAATGGTATGACACCAAAGACTTCATCCTTTTGAACTTTAAAGTAAAGGGTCAAGACGGCGCATACATCTTGCCTAAACGTATGGATAGCAAGAAGTTTCCATTTTCGACCATTCGTAAACATTTAAATGAAACTGTAGGCCCTGCTAAACCAATTTAAGCCTAACAGACATTTGTGTATAAAAAGCCTCCTCTCTTTGGAGGTTTTTTTATGTGTTTAATTTTTGAATAATTATTGATAATTACAATAATGAGAATGAATATTACTTACTTTTTCCACATTCTCTGCTAAATCATCGTTTATAATTCGTCGCAATTCAGCAACCTTTTATCAATATTAAATCCATCATGTTTAAGAAAACCCTTTTCCAGATTCACTGGTTCTTGGGGATTAGTGCCGGCTTAATACTCTCGCTCATGGGGGTTACAGGTGCCATTTATTCCTATGAACAGCAAATACTTAAAGCAATCAATCAGGACAGTTATGTGGTTCAGGCTCAACAGCAGCCTAAACTAACCCCTGCTGAGCTTTATCAGCATTTTAGTCAGTCTGATCCTGACATGAAAATTAACAGCATCTCTATTGCCTCAGATGCTACCGCCTCAAGTACCGTGAATATTGTCAAAGAAGGTGCTCGTCGTGGCTATAACATGATGGTTAACCCCTATACAGCCGAAGTTTTACCTGAAATCAAAGGTCAAAAATTCTTCCAGTTTGTACAGCAGCTACACCGTAATTTAACTGTTGGCCCTGTTGGTAAACAAATTACCGGCGCATGTACACTGATGCTGATTTATTTTGTATTGAGTGGTTTATATCTGCGTTGGCCAAAAAGACATTCTGTAAAACAATGGCTTGCAGTAAAACCGAAGCTCAAAGGACGTAATTTCCTGTGGGATCTACATGCTGTCGTCGGCACATGGGTGATTATTTTCTATCTCATTTTGGCATGTACAGGCCTGTACTGGTCTTATGAGTGGTGGCGTAATGGCATGTTTAAAGTCATGGGCGTTGAACGTCCACAGCCCCAGTTACAAGAACGTCCAAAACCGAATGGACAACCTGCTGAACAGGCGGGTGCAGAGCAAGGTGGTGAAAAACAAGCCACTGAGGCAAAACAAACTCATGGCGAACACCAAGCACGTTCTGAAAGAAACCCTGCAACGTCGAGTCCCTCTGAACACGGCGCTCAAGAAAATAAACATGGTGCTGAAGGTCGCGGAGAAAAACGTGGTCTAAAACCAGAACAAGTGAATATTGCCCTTACGCAAAGTTGGAATGGCTTTAATCAAAATATTGGTCGTGAATACTCAAGTGTCACTTTTAATATTCCGAAAAAAGCCAATGGTGAATTAGAAATTAACTTTGTGGATGCCGTCCCTCAACATGAGCGTGCGCGCAACAAAGCAACTTATAACTACAAAACGTCTGCTCTCACCGATATCGAGTTATACGAAGATAAAAAATTAAATGAAAAAATCATGACCAGCATGTTGCCTGTACATCGCGGTAGTTTCTTCGGACCGATTTATCAGTTCTTTGTGGTTATTGCATCCCTCATGATGCCGCTGTTCTTTGTCACAGGATGGATGCTCTATCTCAAACGTCGTAAACAGAAAAAACTGACACAGCAAGCCCGTCAAAGCTTAGCACCAGTTACCATCGACCCAAATGCACAGCCTTGGTTAATTTGCTATGCATCACAAACAGGTCAGTCTGAACAATTGGCATGGCGTACAGCAACAAGCTTACAAGAGGCTCGTCAGCCTGTCACAGTGAAAGCTGTTCAGCAACTTTCAGCAGATGACTTAACGCAAGCCGCTCAGGTTTTATTTGTTGCAAGTACCTATGGCACTGGGGAAGCACCTGACCTCGCTTCAAGCTTTGAACGTAAACTGATGACACAAAGCCTCGATTTGAGTCATGTTCAGTTTGCCGTTTTAGCTTTAGGCTCTGAAGAATATCCGGATACGTTCTGTAGCTTTGGTCATGCGATTCATCGTTGGATGCAAAGTAATGCTGCGAAGCCCCTGTTTGACACGCTTGAAGTCAATAATGGCGACACCCAAGCCATTCAAGCATGGAATAGCGCTTTAGCCAAAGCGACTAAACTTGAACTTCAGCACATGCAAATTGAAAAAACTTTTGATGCATGGACATTGACCAAACGTGATTTACTCAACCCGAACAGTTTAGGTGCACCTGCATTTAATATTGAGTTAAAACCGCAACATGAAGCCAACTGGCAAGCGGGTGATATTGCAGAGATTCAGCCGGGTAATAGTGCTGAACGTATTGCAAACTTCATGCAAAAGTACCAAATTCAAAGTCAACAAGTGGTTGATTCTACTCAGCAACGTATTGAAGATGCATTATGGGATCGTAACCTAAATACGGATGTCGAACCATTTGCCAACCTTGATCACTTGCTCGAACAGCTTCCACCGCTTCCAACTCGTGAATACTCCATTGCCAGTATTCCAAGTCAGCAAGTATTACGCTTAGTGGTGCGTCAGCAATCCAATGCGGATGGTGAGCTCGGCTTAGGCTCAGGGTGGTTAACACAACATGCTGCGATCAATAGCACACTACAACTGCGTATTCGTACCAATGAATCATTCCATCTGATTGCAGATAATCGTCCTGTGATTTGTATTGGTAACGGTACAGGTATTGCTGGTTTACTCAGCCTGTTACATGCACGAGTTCGTCAAGACTATACGCAAAACTGGCTGATTTTTGGTGAGCGCCAACGCGCACATGATTTCTTTTATCAAGACATCATTGAAGCATGGCAAAACACGGGCTTAGTTCAACGCATAGACCTCACCTTCTCTCGTGATCAAGCGGAGAAACGCTATGTGCATCATGAGCTACGTGATCAAGCATCCTTACTAAAATCATGGGTAGAACAAGGTGCCGTGATCTACGTTTGCGGTAGTATCAACGGTATGGCAACGGACGTTGACCACGCATTGATTGATATTCTAGGTGAAGATGTCGTGGCTGAACTGCGTCAAGCTGGACGTTACCGCCGTGATGTTTACTAATCAATAGCCCCAACTCAAAACCAGACCTCGTGTCTGGTTTTTTTCACGCTATACTTGGGCCAAATACGGATACTGCTTTAATTTTTTGCATGAAAAGAATACTACTGCTTTGTGTAGGCTTGCTGCTCTGCGTAGATGCCATTTGGTTACTTACATTAGATAAAATTCATTTAGGCATCCTTTTACCCTTAGTCATTGGGTGTATTTTTATTTTATCCGGACTATTTTCAACCCAAATCCACAATATTTTAGATCAATACCCTAAACTCAAAAGGCTCTGGCGTGCTACATGGTGGTTGTTTTGGCTTTGGCTATTGAGCCTTTTACTGTTTTTTGCGTATTTACACTTCAATAGCCAGCAATCCAAGCCATTTACTTCCGTCCAAGCCATCATCGTTTTGGGTAGTGGTATTGAAAATGGTCAACCCTCTCCGACCTTAAAGGCGCGTCTCGATGCCGCAGCACAGTATGCCTTGCAACAACCCAATACTATTATGATCATGACGGGTGGTTTAGGCTTTAATGAAAAAATGACCGAATCTTCCGTCATGAAACGCTATTTACTTCAACACTATGACATTTCAGCGGCAGGCATATATGAAGAAAGTAAAAGTACCAGTACAGAACTCAACCTGATCAATAGTAAAAAGATTTTAAAACAACATCAGATTTCTCTTGATGCCCCCATTGCGATTGCCAGTAGTGACTTTCACCTTCCACGTGCAAAAGCAATTGCACGAAAGTTAGGCTATACACAGGTGTATACCATTGCAGCGCCTACACCGCTGTACATCCGCTACAACTCTTGGCTACGAGAATATTTTGCCTTTTTGAGCGGTTTTGTACTCAATGAATATTAAAAAAAGCCCTTGTTTGATCAGTAAACAAGGGCTTTTTATGCTGTGAATAAACAATTAATTTAAACGAATGTTACGTGGCAAAGGAATTTTAAGGTTTTCAAAAATTTCTGGGCGCTGTTGATAAACTTGATATAAATAATTTTTAATATCTAACAGCATCTTTTCAGGTGCAACTAAAATATTTTGTCCTTCTGGGGTTAAATCTAAAGATACTGTAGTGCTCTCGCTGCGTAAAAACGGAATGACTTTTTCGATAAAGTCTTTTAATGAAATTTCCTGAATTTCATAATTGGACCAATTGTCTTTAATTAATAAACGTGCCAAACCACGGTTTTGCCAAATGGCGAAGGAACGTTGACCTGTAGGTGTCGCACAAAGGGCCCAACCATCTTGATATAACGCAATCACGCCACCTTGAGCGACCATATTTTCAATAAATTGTTTATAGGTTTCTTGAGGATTGTAATTTGTAGTTTGAGTTTTAGACGCTGCCTTGCGCTGATATGGATTTCTCATAGATCACATACAATATTAAAATTATTATAGAGCGGATTCTATGTAAATCAGAAAATTTAGGCAAGCTTTTGGATAAAGAAGTTTCTATAGAAGAATATGGTGGGCGCTGACGGGATCGAACCGCCGACATTCTGCTTGTAAGGCAGACGCTCTACCAACTGAGCTAAGCGCCCTGAGCAAAGAGTAACAAAGCGGAGCCTTGTCTGAGCGCAAGAGAAAAATCCTAAATTTTTCTAAAGGCACTCTCTTGAACAGAGATTTTTAAGATAAATGGCGCAGCGGACGGGACTCGAACCCGCGACCCCCGGCGTGACAGGCCGGTATTCTAACCAACTGAACTACCGCTGCATCACGTAGTTTCTTTCGAAACACAACCAAAATCTTAAAGATTTGGTGGGCGCTGACGGGATCGAACCGCCGACATTCTGCTTGTAAGGCAGACGCTCTACCAACTGAGCTAAGCGCCCTTAAAGGGTACAATAATTATATTCTTTGAAATGGCGCAGCGGACGGGACTCGAACCCGCGACCCCCGGCGTGACAGGCCGGTATTCTAACCAACTGAACTACCGCTGCATCGCAAAAAATATGGTGGGCGCTGACGGGATCGAACCGCCGACATTCTGCTTGTAAGGCAGACGCTCTACCAACTGAGCTAAGCGCCCTCAAAAGGTCTATCATGTAAATGGCGCAGCGGACGGGACTCGAACCCGCGACCCCCGGCGTGACAGGCCGGTATTCTAACCAACTGAACTACCGCTGCACTTACACAATGTCGCTATTGTGGTTCAAACGAATCAAGATTTAAAGTGGCGCAGCGGACGGGACTCGAACCCGCGACCCCCGGCGTGACAGGCCGGTATTCTAACCAACTGAACTACCGCTGCACTCTAAATATCTTAACGCTGAAAAGGCTTGGTGGGCGCTGACGGGATCGAACCGCCGACATTCTGCTTGTAAGGCAGACGCTCTACCAACTGAGCTAAGCGCCCTTTTCAAAACATGTTCATCGTTTGATGAGGTGCATTATAGAGAATCCTCACGGTCTGTCAAACGCTTTTCTAACTCTTTTCCACTTTTTCTGTTTGAGTGATTAAAAAATAAGTTATATTGCGGAAAAATCAGTATTTTTGAACATTTTTTAGCTATAAACCTGTAAATTTATTACTAAAAATATGACTTATATTCTGCATCATTCACATAAAAAACAGTTTTTCGCGTGGACTCATAACTAATCATTCAGCAAACCGACGATTATTTCACCACACATCCTGCATTCTAAAACAGCCTAGTGTACAAAATACATTCAAACACGACTTTCTGTTAGTTTGCGAGCATTAGTCCTGACAAAAAACGCCTTTCAAACTCACTTTAATTTTTCAAATCTTTGTTTTGATGCCATGAACTTCGGCTTTCATGGCTTGTGCTTTTAACGACGTGTTCAATGTTCAGTGATGTAAACCAGCGCATTTAATGGAATCAATTGATAAAGTTCTACAACATCGCTGTTTCGCATGCGAATACAACCATGTGACATCGGTATACCCATAGGCTCGCGATCTGGTGTGCCATGGATATAAATATAGCGTTGATAAGTATCACAGCCCTCACCTGCATTAAAGCCGGGTTCTAAACCACTGAGCCATAATATTCGAGATAAAATCCAATCCCGATCAGGGTGTGATGCAGCAAGTTGCTCGTCGTAAACCTCTCCGGTCCACTGACGTGCTTTAAAAACTGCATTTTGAGGATGTTTTCCACCAAACTTTTCAGCCACTTGATGCCAGCCTCGTGGCGTCTTGCCACTATTTTCCTGCTCACCAATGCCATTTTTACCCGATGAAATGAGGTAAAACTTATTCAGTTTCGGCAAAGTTAAAGTTTGATCTTTCAAGTTAATCAGGATATCTGCTTGATCTTGGGTATATTCAGACATGCTCTTGCTCTTTCTGCTTATCTTTATCTTGTGGTTTAGTCTGCGGCGAATGTTCAATAGTCCTAATCTTATTTGGCTCTGGTCGTGTCCATAACCAAATGCCAACAATCAACATGGTTAAGTCAGTGAAAATCTTGACGGCAATCGGTGCTGATGTAAAAAGCATAATCATACCACTCACAAACATCATGATCGATGCAAACCATTTTGCTTTGCGTGGGACTGTGCCATTTTCGCGCCAAGCGCGTAAGGTTGGCCCATATTTAGGATGATTCAACAACCAAGCATCCATTTGAGGCCAACCTTTTGAAGCCGCCCATGCCGCTAATATTAAGAAGACTGTCGTGGGCATTCCCGGCAATAAAGCCCCTATAAAGCCTAAAATGACAAAGACAACCACTAAGCTTCGCCAAAACAACGTCTTCATACCGCTACCCTGAACTTTCAATTCAGGTAGTATAAGATGTTTTTAACAATTATCCGTTGTTATTCTACATTATTCAAAAGGTTTCAATATGGCTGTAGCCCCGACAACGTCGTCTTATTTTGAGCCATGGTTGCAATTTAAACAGCCCTTAGTTCGCCAATTGGCTTTCTGTATTGCTAGCCCAAATATTCTGCAGCAAATTCCCAATGAACTCGAAATCCGCTATCCCTTTCATTTTCATCCAAACGAGCTTTGGCATAAATATTTTGAAGCCTACCTTCCCCGTTTAAAACAACTCGAACAACACCCAAGTGAATTAGTAGAATTTTTACAAAAATTAAAAAGTACTCGTCTGGGTTTACGTTTCGAAATGTTTATATGGTTTTGGCTTCTCGATCACCCATACCATCCCTACCAGATACTCGGACATAGCATTCAAAAAATTGACGGCCCTCGTACAGTAGGTGAACTCGACTTTGTTTTAAAAAATACTGAAAGTGGTGAAGTTGAACATTGGGAAGTGGCTTTAAAATACTATCTAGCAGAGCGCGATTTTCAATTACCCTATTGGTATGGCTTAAATCGTATTGATAATTTGGCTCGAAAGCTTAATCATTTTACCCAAAAACAATTCCAATTTGATGAAGCACTTGGGCAGCAGATTCAACAACGCTATTGCGTTTTAAAGGGTCAATTATATTTACCTATTCAGCGTACCAGCACATTACCAAACTGGGTCAATCCTGCGCGTAGAATAGGTCAATGGGGACATGTCATTCCGTCCATAAGTCAAGGTTTCTATCGCCTACAACGACATGAATGGATCTGCGTACAGCAGCAACCCACAAGTAAAACTGCACATTGGTGGACAGATGGTTTATATAAAAAGGACAGCGATGAAAGCTATTATATGTATAGATTACCACGCTTAGTTTTGCCTCAAACCACTTGAAATGGCAGAATACAAAATATAAAGCCTGATAGATAATTACATTTATTTACTCAACCACCATAAAAACTACCTACTGTTCAATAAGCCTATTTTTTAATCTAAATCTCACAACAGAATAATTTAGTCCTCTAAAAATTATTCTTTCATAATGGAGATTACATTCTATGAAAAAAATTTTAGCTGCATCACTTATGGTTGCTTTCGTACTGACAGGTTGTAATACAGTAAAAGGTGTTGGTAAAGACGTATCTAAAGCTGGAGATGCTGTAACCAATACTGCTGAGAAAACTTCGGAAGAAATTCGCCGCAATTAATTTCTTTCCCAAGGATTTATAAAACAGCCCTATTTTTTAAATAGGGTTTTTTTACGTCTAAATTTCCCTTCGCTTGTTGATTCGCCTATTATATTGCGACATTTTTGACTTCTGTATTTAGCATGACCTCAACAGCAACTCTTGATCTCAGCCTAGAACTACTTCGCCAACCATCGGTGACACCGATTGACCATACCTGCCAGAACATTATGGCAGAACGTTTAGCCAAGATTGGCTTTAACATTGAAAATATGCGTTTTGATGATGTAGATAATCTTTGGGCACGTAAAGGGACTGAAGCACCAGTATTTTGCTTTGCAGGTCATACTGATGTAGTACCTACGGGTAACTTGGATGCATGGGGTTCTGACCCATTTCTTCCTGAAATTCGCGACGGAAAACTATATGGTCGTGGCAGCGCAGATATGAAAACAGCGTTGGCAGCTATGGTTGTAGCGTCAGAACGTTTTGTAGCAAAGCATCCAAATCATAAAGGTTCGATTGCATTTCTCATTACCTCTGACGAAGAAGGTCCTTCGATCAACGGGACAGTCAAAGTTGTTGAAACGTTAGAAGCGCGTAATGAAAAAATGACTTGGTGTTTGGTAGGTGAACCATCTAGCACCAACACACTCGGTGATATTGTTAAAAATGGTCGTCGTGGTTCGCTAAATGCCAATTTAACAGTTAAAGGTAAACAAGGGCACGTTGCTTACCCACATCTAGCAATAAACCCAATCCATACTGCGTCAAAGGCACTGGCTGAACTTTGCGATACCGTGTGGGACAATGGTAACGAATACTTCCCTGCAACGTCGTTCCAAATTTCCAATATTAATGCCGGCACAGGTGCAACCAACGTTGTTCCGGGTACGATGAATTTACTCTTTAACTTCCGTTATTCAACAGAAGTAACGGCAGATGAACTCAAAGCACGTACTTTGGAAATTTTAGATCGTCATGGCGTTGAATATGACATCTCATGGACGTTATCTGGTCTGCCTTTCCTAACCCCTGTCGGTGAGTTAGTGAATGCTGCACGTGATGCCATTCGAGATGTTACTGGGACAGAAACAGAACTTTCGACCAGTGGTGGAACTTCTGATGGTCGATTCATTGCGCCTACAGGAGCACAGGTGCTTGAACTGGGTGTTTTAAATGCTACGATTCACCAAATCAATGAACACGTTAATGTGGCAGAGTTGGAGCCACTTTCTGAAATTTACGAAAAGATTTTAGAAAACCTGTTGGCTTAAATATTCCCCACATAGTCAAAAAAAGGAACTCCATTGAGTTCCTTTTTTATATCTCGCTTTTACAAATACTAAACCACTTGAAGCCCAATGCTGTTTTGAATATTGGCTAAATTTGGAATATGAAATACCTGATCGGCCATGCGTACATATTGGAAAATATTGGCGTCTTTCACGGTTTTTTCTTCATCAACCACTTCAGAAATACGCAGACGAATGGTTTTCGGCATTTCATTACACATCAGTGCAAAACGCTGCCCAACATCATCACCTTCAATCACCAAAGCCACACCCTGATTTTTGGCAGGATCATTGACTGAGAAAACAGGCAATTTCAATTCATGCCATTCAACAAAAGGAACCTTAGTTGCACTATCAAGCGCTGATAGCACAATATTTTGTGGCAACAACATTGGCTGTTTACCATGACAATCAATGATATACGCATCGATAAACCCGGTAGATACCGTAATGAGATGTTGCAGTTCCTGTTGATCAATTTTATCGCTGACAATCTGAGAAACAGTATTTTGGCTCATAGATTACCCCTGCTTTTCTGCAATTAAAGCTTCAATATTGGCAAGCAATTCAGCTTCTTGGAATGGTTTACCCATATAGTGAGTCACACCTAAGCTAAATGCACGCTCACGATGTTTTTCACCTGTACGTGATGTAATCATAATGATTGGCAGGTCACGGTGAATGTCATGGTGACGAACTAAGTTTGTCACTTCGAAACCATCCATACGTGGCATCTCAATATCAAGTAGCATCAAGTCTGGACGGACATTTTCAAGCTGTTCAATTGCATCCACACCATCTTTCGCTGTCACAATGTCATAACCTTGACGTTCAAGTAAGCGTGAAGTCACTTTACGTACAGTTACCGAGTCATCGACAATCATCACTAAACGACGCGCATTGGCCTGACGGCCCAAATCACGCTGTTCAGCTGAATGTTTAACACGCTGCGTAGTTTGAATTTGACGTGCAATATTTTGCCCATCCAAAATCAAACATACATGACCATCACCTAGAATCGTGGCACCTGCAATCGCGGCTACACTGGTAAATTGTTGACCAATTGGTTTCACCACGATTTGAGAACGTGAACCCACCAGCTGATCGACCAATAAAGCAATGGTTTGACCACTGTTGCCTTTAATTAGTAGTACAGGCAATGAATGGCCGACATTATTTAAACGTGGAATTGGCTGATTACCCACAAACTCTGATAGATAACGTAGTTTGTAATTGGTGTTGTCAATTTTAAACACGTCATCCTTACTATTGAAGTAAGTTTCGAGTGCCGTAGGTGCAATACGGACAATACGTTCAATTTGCGCTAATGAAATCGCATATTGCTGATCGCCCGCTTTCACCATCAAGGCATCGCTGACCGCTACTGTGGTTGGTACACGAATGGTAAAGGTCGTCCCTTTACCTAACTCAGACTCAACGGAAACATGACCACCCAAGGCTTTAATTTCACTTTGCACCACATCCAGACCAACACCACGACCCGAAATTTGCGTTACCGATTGTGCCGTTGAGAAACCTGGATGGAAGATCAATTGCAAGATTTCTTGTTTATCGAGGAACTGATCCGCTTTGATTAAACCAAGTTTTAAGGCTTTGTCTTTAATTTTGGTTTCATCAATCCCTTTACCATCATCACTGAAAGACACCAGTACATCAGTACCCTGACGACTAATGTTCAAGACGATGCTACCTACTTCTGGCTTTTTTAAAGCCAAACGGTCAGCAGTATCTTCTAAACCATGGTCGACCGCATTACGCAGCATATGTTCAAATGGTGTCACCAAACGCTCTAAGATCGTACGGTCCAATTCACCTTCTGTATTTTGAACAATCAATTCTGCAGGACGGTTCAAGGTCGAAGAGGTTTGACGCACAATACGTTGTAAACGTGGTAACAAACGATCAAATGGCACCAAACGGGTACGCATCAGACTTTCTTGAATTTCTGACTGAATACGTGATTGTTGTAATAACAAACCTTCTGCATCACGGATTTTTTCTGCCAAAGTACTCTTGAAGTCAACCAAATCCGACGCAGATTCGGCTAGAGATTTTGACAATTGGTTAATCGATGAATATTGGTCCATCTCCAATGGGTCGAAATCCGCATAGCGTGAATTTTCAGAACCATGTTTGGCAATAATTTGTGACTCAAGCTCACCATCCATTCGACGTAACTGGTCAGCAAGTCGCTTAATTGCTAACTCCATTTCATTCAAGGTATTGCCTAGCTGACCTAAGTCCATCTCAATACGTGAACGGTTAATCGAGTTTTCGCCTGATAAGTCAATCATCTTCTCGACGAGATCAGCCGAGATACGAATCATCTCATTGCTGTTATCAGAAGAATTGGCTTCAGTCCATTCACCCAACATCGATGGAGGTTCAACACCATCACCTTGAATAAATTCAAAGCCTTTGCTAACAATACCTTGCTCTAATTCTGCAACACGGTTTGGTAATTGAACTGTAACATCCACATACTGAATGGATTCTAGGCTCAATTTGATGCTATCAAAATTACTATAGTCGTGGTTGAAGATCGCTTCTTTTAACCATGCCAACGTCGTTTTGAGTAAGCCGTCATATGCATTTGAGTTGAAATGATGAACCGCGAAATGCTCAAACGTCGTCTCAAGTTGATACGCAATTGCGGCAACAGGTTCATTTTCAACCATACGCGCACCACCCTTAATACTGTGGGCAGCACGTTGTAATTGAAGCAATACGTTACGGTCACTACGTTGTTCAGTCCATTGATTTAATAATTGAACGGCTTGTTCAAGAATTTCCTCAGACTCTTCAAGGAAGGTTTCTTCCATGACAGAACGTAGATCGTCATCTGGATGCTCAACATGTTCAGCAACCGCATGTTCAAGATGTTCAACAGCAGACTCAGTGTGAGCCGTCGTTTGAGCTTCAACCACTGCTTCTGCTGTGTCTTCAGCAACATCCATCGGCTCTGACACCGATACATCTTGCTCTACTGCTGCTTGTTCAGTTTCAGCAGAAATAGGAGCCGAAGCCAATCCGACTGGTTCTGAATGCTCCCCTGCCACAATTGACTGAATATTCTTAAGAATATCGATCACATTATTCGCTGGGTAGTCGATCCCTTGGTCACGAATGGTTTGAATACGATCTGAAATATCATCCTGCACCAAACGAATAATTTGAATTAACGCAGGCGTAATCGAAATTTGCTGACGAATAATGCGCTCATAAATCGACTCCAATTCATGCGAAATTAAACCCACATGAGACGCGGCAATCATATTTGCACCACCTTTTAGGGTATGCAAATAGCGCATTAAATTATTCAAAGCTGAAGTATTGGTCTGATCACGTGTCCAAGTACTGAGGTCTTGATCAATCCCCACCAATAATTCTTCTGCCTCTTCAATAAAGATCCCCAAAAGATCTTCATCAAAGTCATTATTCGCATCCGCCGCTTGCATCTGTTGATGATCAAGTTGAATACGCTGACTTAATTGTGCAAAGTCTACTGCTGTTGTATTTGGAACAGCGGCTTTATCTTCTACAGTGGCAACAGGTTCAGCAACTACATGGGCTTCTGGTGTTGTCGTCGCTGCAACTGCTTCAATGTCTTGTTGAACAAATGCAGTCAGCTCATTTAAGAAACGCTGAACCTCTTCACTTAACACTACACGCTGACCCGCAGCTAAAGTGTCAAATAAGTGAATGAACTCTTGATGTGCTTGCGCAAATAACTCATAACCATAATCAGCATGGAGTAATTCAGGCTTTTCAATTAAAGACTGATACGCTGCACGCAGTTGAGTTGTGAAATCATGGATTCCAACAGACGCACGATTATCCGTATGTTCAATCAACTCTAAAGCTTGCTGACTGAGCTGTTGAATATAGTCAGGGAATTCAGCAAGGGCACGTTTATCAAACTCAAATTCAGCATCCAATAACTGATCAATATTTAATTCGATTAGTTTAGAAACCAAACCTTGTGGATTATCTTCAGGCGCCAATTGATCTTGGCTAGCAAAACCATAATCATCCCAAGCAGCTTTGAAGGTTTCATAAATAGATGCAAGATTTGCCTTATCCCCTGAACGCAGCACGTGTAAATAATCACGAACAAATTCAGCATATTGAATCAATAAAGCAGCTTCTTTCGAGCTCGATACGATTTCGTCTTGTAATAAGGTTTTGAATAAATTTTCAACTTTTGAACTGGCTTCAAAAATCTCTTCGATTTGCGCCATCGACGAACTACCACGTAAGGTGTGTAGCGCGCGAATCAAGCCATTATAGTCTTGTGATTTACTGTCATCAGATTGGAGGAACTGATCAATCGTTTGTAGATGTTCTTCAGCTTCTTCAATAAAAATGCTCACTGTCTCTTCGACCAGTGATGCATCTACATCCACTTGTTCAGAAGCAGGTTCTGATTCATCGACCGCATCAATCGTGCTTTCAAGCACTTCTACAGACGCTGTAGCTTCAACATCAGTCAGTTCTAAACCAGTAACACCATCTTCAGATTTTAATTGATCTGCCAGTTTTAATAATTCTTCGAGTGCAGGCTCAAGGCTAATATTTTGTTGTAATTGTTGCCCCATTAAAACCAATGGACGTAAGTCAACATCCAATTCGGCAACATTTTTAAACCGTGGATAGAGCTTATATTGATAAACATTTAAAACTGTTTGTGCAAACTTTTGAACGGTCGGCGTTAACTGTACCGAACCCGCAATAACACGGTTCAGCGTATCTTCAACTGCCCATGCAGTTTCACCCGCCGATTTTGCCCCGACCATACGACCCGAACCTTTCAGGGTATGGAAATGACGACGAATCGTCGTTAAAGTGTCTTTATCTTGTGGATTTTCCAACCAAGTCGTAAATAAACTCGCCAGTTCTTCAAAGATTTCTTCTATTTCTTCAACAAAAATCTCTAAAATTTCTGCATCTTGATCAAGATAACTATCTTCAGGAAGCGTAGTTGTTTCAACTAAATTTTTTAATATTTCTTTCATAGCTAAGGCTTCTTATATTTTGCCACCAAGAAGGTTGCTCAAACTTAATTGTAACCATCACCTAAGACTTAACTGTGACGTTAAGTTCACCTTATCGATGTGTTATCTGTAATCGGTGCAGTACCCTAGCCGCAGCTAAGGTACTACAGGTTTGCGCCTGACTTACTCTGGGAGTTTAAAGTCAGATACAGATTCACGTAATGATTCAGCCATATTCGCCAATTCAGATACCGAACGTGCAGTATCAAATGTTGCACTGGTGGTTTGCGAGGTAATTTCTTGTACAACGTTCATCGTTGTCGCAATATGACCTGCTGAAGCAGACTGAAGTTTTGCAGCATCCGAAATGTTTGCAATCAGTTTCGCCAAGTTACCCGATACAGACTGAATTTCATCTAGTGCTACGCCGGCATCCTTAGACAAGTTCGCACCACGTACAACTTCCGAAGTCGTTTGTTCCATTGAAATTACAGCTTCGTTAGTATCCGTTTGAATGGTTTTTACCAAACCTTCAATCTGTTTGGTTGCAGACGCTGAACGTTCCGCAAGACGCTGTACCTCATCCGCTACCACGGCGAAACCACGACCTGCTTCACCCGCCATTGACGCCTGAATTGCTGCGTTTAATGCCAAGATGTTTGTTTGGTCGGCAATATCGTTAATCAGTGCGACAATGTTACCAATCTCTTGAGAAGACTCACCCAAACGTTTAATACGTTTTGAGGTTTCCTGAATCTGTTCACGAATCGTGTCCATACCTTCAATTGAACGGTTTACGACATCTGCACCGTTTGCAGCAATTTGTACAGAACGTTCTGCTACGACAGCTGATTCTTCAGCGTTCGAAGATACTTGGTCAATCGACATTGCCATTTCGTTAATTGCGGCAGATGCACCAGCAATTTCTTGCGCCTGATGTTCAGATGCTTCTGCAAGCTGGTTGGTAATACCCTGCGTATTCGCCGTATATTGCGCAACTTCTTGAGAAGTTTCTGTAATACGCGATACAAGGTCACGTAATTGGTCGATTGCGAAGTTAATCGAGTCGGCAATCGCACCAGTAAAGTCTTCAGATACCGTCGCATACGAACGTAAGTCACCGTCTGCAAGATCGGCAATTTCATCGAGTAAACGTAAAATCGCGTTCTGGTTACGGTCATATTCTTCTTGAAGACGGGTTACACGGAATTTATCCGATTGACCACGTAAAGAAAGAAGTTTGAACACACAGATTAAGAAGGCTGTTAAAGCAAGAATCAACAGTACCGCAGGTAAAATGGTTTTCAGACCTGTGCTAGAAGACAATTGATTTAAGTTGTCCAACAATTTGTCTGACTCAGCAAAAATTTGTGAAGATGCTTTACGTACGTTCACAATTTGCGTTGAGTTTTTCAAAATTGTCGCAGCCGCTGATTTTAATACATCGTCATATTCAGCTTTAATACCTTCAAGTGACTCACGTAATTCAGGGCTTTCAATACGTTGTACACCAAGCTCTGTACTACCATCCAATTGGGCATTTAAGTACAAACCGAAGGTTTCAGTATCGGCACTAAAGTCATCCGCAGACTCACGTGAACTATCAGAACCGGAAAGCACCGAGCTGATCGAACGTAAAATACGTTCAGCAATGAATACCTGGTTTTTCGCAATCACCACCTGGTTCGAAGGCATGTCTTGACGTGCCATTTGGTCGACCATCAAGTTATATTCCGCCTGAATCCCCGGAATGGTTTCACCAATCGCGATGTTCGTGTCATATAGCTTGTTAATGATTTTTTGTTGCGAAGTAATCAAGTCAATACTTTTTGAAACTTCAGCCCACTGCGTATCTACAGATTTCAGCGCATCGGTATTTGCATGAATATCTTTTACAGTTTCTAAGTTTTCTTTGAACGAATCTTGAGAAGCAATTAATTTTTTCATTGCATCTTCAGTACCCGAAGCTGTTGCTTCAGTTGCTTGACGCGAAATTGTTTGCGAAAGAAGACGGAGTTCACCCAAACTTTGCGTCAATTGGTTACCGCGAGGAACGCTATAGAATAGGTATAATAAAATGATCGTTGCCAGTACTAATGAACCAATCGCACCATAAATAAATGGTTTGGATTTTTCACTATCACCAAAAACTCGAGATAATTGATCTGTCTGTGATTGCAGTTTTGCCAGAAAAGCATTACCGCCTTTACGACCACTGGTGCTTTCACCCGTATTTTTCTTTTTAAGTTTAAAGCCCATTCAGCTTCTCCCCGATTACGCCTTCTTTCGTTCGTGCGCGACAATTAATTTATAAATTTTATAGATGCGTTCATGTATTTTGGATTTTGCAGTAAACGACTGAAGAGAAATACATTCCACTGCTGGTTATGCTGGTGGAAATACCCCTGACAATATTCCTGCAAATTTCGATCCAACTCATTATGTTTAGAAAAATAACTTTTCTTATTAAAGTGTTGAATACCCAAAACTTGATCGACTACCAAACCGACATAATGGTCATTATGACTAATACATAAAACTTTTTGAGTGGGTGAAAAACTACTTCGATGACCGGTTATATATTGTGCTAGGTCAGACAAAGAAAGTAAGCGTCCCCGAATATTGGCTAATCCCATCACCCAAGGTTGGGTATTGGGAACTGGCGTATATTTTGGTGGGTAGATCACTTCAGCTACTTCACCTAAAGGAGCAACGTAATATTGCCCCATCATCTCAAA
This sequence comes from Acinetobacter sp. YH12076, assembly GCF_013419525.1. Taxonomy (NCBI): domain Bacteria; kingdom Pseudomonadati; phylum Pseudomonadota; class Gammaproteobacteria; order Moraxellales; family Moraxellaceae; genus Acinetobacter; species Acinetobacter sp. YH12076. Next base: position 249,265 of record NZ_VOZY01000006.1, read on the forward strand.
AGCAATGCCTGACCATCGGTTTACTTCATTTTCAGTGGAAACGTAGTTTTTGTTTCCTCGTTTTGCGATTCGAAGTAATTCGATAAATCCATTTGCTGCCATAGAGCTTTATCCTGCATTGAGGTGTTGCTTAATCACATCAATTAATTGTTTTTCGTCTACAGGTTTAGTCAGATAATCAGAAGCACCTTGGCGTTTACCCCAAACACGGTCAGTTGCCTGATCTTTGGTACTTACAATGACAATTGGGATATGTTTGGTGGTCGCACCACGTGCAATTTGACGTGTTGCTTGGAATCCATTCACACCCGGCATTACCACATCCATTAAGACCAAATCAGGTAACTCAGCTTGAGCCATTGTCACCCCATCTGCCCCATTTGAAGCTTCAATCACTTCAAAACCGTGTTTACCTAAAATTTCTTTAAAACGGAATGTTTCTGTTGGTGAATCATCAACGATTAGGATACGTGCCATGCTTTTTCCCCAAAAAATAAAAAATCTAATTAAGCTGTAACGTGATTACGGATTGCATTCAGCAATTCATCTTTACTGAATGGCTTCGTTAAGTATTCATCCGAACCCACAACACGCCCCTTTGCCTGATCAAATAAACCATCTTTACTTGAAAGCATAATCACAGGAATATTTTGATAATTTTGAGAGTTTTTAATCAGGGCGCAAGTTTGATAGCCATCAAGACGCGGCATCATAATATCGACAAATACGATATCTGGATTCGCATCTGCAATTTTTGAAAGTGCTTCAAAACCATCTACAGCAGTGACGACTTCACATCCTTCACGCTGAAGCAGCGTTTCGGCCGTACGACGAATGGTTTTTGAATCATCAATTACCATGACTTTTAGATTTTGGAATTTATCGTCCATTTATTGACCCTACCCATTGAGGATGTACAAACAATTAAGTTAGCAGCATTATTATTTACAAGTTGTGAACATTTTTAACATATCTTTACTTGCGTTTTCAATGAACATTTTCTGCGCAAACACACAAGATTTCTTGTTTTTATTAACTGCTTCACACTTTCCGATGACCAACGATTTTTTTTTAACTTGGAATAGTATTTAATTGTCTTAATTAAGCATATTATAGCAAGATTATTACTTTAAAATAAGTAATTTAGTCAACTTTAAACTGGGGAGTACAAGGTTGAGTCCGTTTACAAAAAAAATTCACTTGATTGGCCTTAAACATTTCTCAAAAAAAGTCATTCTGACGACTTGTTTACTGGCTTATACCCCGCTTTTATTTGCTGCACCAACCAATACGCAGCAACCACAAAAGGCGACTTGGTATCGTTACTATGACAGTAAAGGCATAGCAAACATCAGTACCAATGTGACACCAAATCACATCCGCTATGGTTATGAAGCACTTGATCAAAATATGCAAGTGATTAAACGTAACCGCCCCTACAATGCTGAAGCGGACGTTAGACAAGCTCCTCAGCGTGCTGCCCAAGCACGTCAGCAAGCTTCAGATATCAAACTTAAAAAAGCCTATACCAATAGCCGAACTGCGGCCATTAAAAAGCGTGATGCACTGACTGGTATACGTAAACAGATCGTGTTTGAACAAGAACAATTAAAACAATTACAAAATGATCGTGTATTATTTGTTCGCCAAGAACGTGAACATTTTCGAAAAGGTGAAACCGTTCCGGCAAAATTAAAAACAATGTTGGATAATAATCAAAAAAATATGGTAGCGAAAAAAGAATACATTCAATCGTTACAAACTCGCTATCGAAATACAGAAGCTGAATACGACAGAATTATTACGCGTTTAAAAGCGATGGAATAAACTTGTTATTCAATTGCTTTTGTAGACCGCTGATATAAGGACCATTATGCACTCTGCACAGCAATCATCCCCATTTTTAAAGCTTAGCCTGCTTTGCATAAGCCTGACTTTGGCTGCATGTCAAAAAGAAGATCCGCAGCAAAGTGTTAAACCAGAAAATAAGATTGAATTGATTCAACAAGATCTGGTCACGATCGAACAAGGCAACGCCATTTCAAAAACAGCCTTTACAGGTACCATTCGGGCGGTCAATCAGAGCAGTATTCAAGCCCAAGTCACTGCGACTGCAACCAATGTTAATGCAGAAGTCGGACAACGTGTCAACAAAGGCCAAGTGTTGGTGCGTTTAAATAATCAAGACAATGCCGCACGTCTTGCTCAATCTCAAGCAAACCTTGCATCAACGCAAGCTCAAGCCAATCAAGCCAAACTGATGATGGAACGTAAACAGCGTTTGCTGAATCAAGGCTTTATTTCCAAAGGGCTTTGTTGCACAAACCTATCTGTAAAGGCTTTTTCAGCGATATAATTTTCAAATGAAGAAGCCTACACACAAAATCTACCGCACAACCAATTGGCCCGCATATAACCGAGCACTCATGAGTCGCG